>NZ_BAABHO010000061.1:0-30555 GCF_039542135.1 Actinomycetospora chlora | reverse complement strand
GGCCGACGGCGGCGCCGACGGCGGCGCCGGCCACGGGCCGGCCGACGGTGGCGCCCGCGGCGGCGGCTCCGACGGTGGCGCAGACGGCGGTGCCTGAGCACTGATGACGACCGGTACCCACCGGTCACCGGACGGCGGCCGCGGCGCCGGGCGGGACGACCGCCCGGCGCTGCGGCGCCTCGTCGCCGGTGACCTCGACGAGTTCGCCGGCGCCGCCTGGGGCCGCGAGGCGCGGCTCTCGCGCGCCGCGGACCTGGCCAAGCACGCCGCCGCCGACGGGGTCGAGGTCCCCGAGGCCTTCGGCGACCTGTTCGACCTCGCCGCCGTCGACGAGCTGCTGAGCCGCCGCGGCCTGCGCACGCCGTTCCTGCGCGTCGCCAAGCAGGGCCAGGTCGTGGACTCGTCCCACTTCACCGGCGAGGGCGGGGTCGGCGCCGAGGTCGCCGACCAGGTGCGCGACGACCGCGTCGCCGCGCTCTTCGCCGAGGGCCACACCGTCGTGCTGCAGGGCGTGCACCGCACCTGGGCGCCGGTCGCGGACCTCGTCACCGAGCTCGCCGCCGAGCTCGGCCACCCCGCGCAGACCAACGCCTACATCACCCCGGCGTCCTCGCAGGGCTTCTCCGCGCACTACGACGTGCACGACGTCTTCGTGCTGCAGGTCGCCGGCACCAAGCGCTGGCACGTCCACGCGCCCGTGCACCCCGATCCGCTGCGCTCCCAGCCGTGGAACGACCACGCCGCGGCCGTCGCCGCCCGCGCGGCCGAGGAGCCGCTGATCGACGAGGTGCTCGAGCCCGGCGACGCGCTCTACCTGCCGCGCGGCTACCTGCACTCCGCCACCGCGCAGGGCGAGGTGAGCGCCCACCTGACCATCGGCGTCCACGTGCTGACCCGCTGGGCGCTCGTCGACGCGCTGCTGAACGCCCTCACCGGCGACCCGGAGCTGCGCGGCTCGCTGCCGCTGGGCATCGACGCCGCCGACCCGGCGGCCCTCGCCCCGCACGTCGAGGCCGTCGCCGCCCGGCTCGCCGAGACCCTCGCGGCCCCCGACGACGGGCGTGCCGAGCGCGTCGCCGGCCGCCTGCGCCGCCGCGTCTGGACCGGCAACCGGCCCGAGGCCGTCGCCCCCCTGGCCCAGGCCGCGGTGGCCACGTCGGCCGACGCGTCGACCGTCGTGCGGCGCCGCCGCGGGCTGCACCACCGGCTGCGGCCGGGCACCGCCGACGAGGCCGTCGTGCTCGAGCTGCCCGACCGCACCCTGACCCTGCCCGCCGGCACGCGGGCGGCCTGCGAACGGCTGCTCGACGGCGGTCCCGTGACGGCCGCGGACCTGCCGGGGCTCGACGCCGACGACGGCGCCGTCGTCGTGCGGCGGCTCCTGCGCGAGGGCGTGCTCGTCCCGGTGTGACGACCGACTGAGGTCATCCTTACCTCGATCGCCCCGCACGGGTGTCCGTCGGCGAGCGGGCGGGGTATGACTGGGGAATGACCTCGCCGGAGACGGACGCGACGGCCGCATTCCGCTGCTCGGACGCGGCCCGCGACCGCGACGACCCGTTCGTCGCGACCGCGCCCCCGGCCCGCTGCTGGCTCCTCGTGGAGCACCCCGGCCCGTGGGGCCACCAGGCCCTCGGCGACGCCGGCTACCCGCTCGAGGTCGTCGACGCGATCGACGCGTTCTGCCGCACCCGCGGCGCGCGGTTCCAGCTCATCCGCCGCTCCCGCGGCCGCGGCGAGCCCGCGGCCGACATCGGCCGGTTCGCGCTGGTGGACACCACGCCCGGCGCGGAGTCGGTGCGCTGGGGACGCGTCTCCTCGCCGGCCGAGCTGCCCGCGGCCCTGGCGGACGTCGAGGCCGTGACGACGCCGTCGCCCGACCCCGTCTACCTCGTGTGCGCCCACGGCCGCCACGACGCGTGCTGCGCCATGCGCGGCCGCCCCGTCGCCGCCGAGCTCAGCGCCGCCTACCCGGACCGCACCTGGGAGACCACGCACACCGGCGGCGACCGCTTCGCCGCCAACGTCGTGCTGCTGCCCCACGGGCTGGTGCTCGGCCGGGTGCCGGCCACCGAGGCCGTCGCCGTCGCCGAGCGCTACGGCGCGGGCGAGGTCGACACCACCTGGGTGCGCGGGCGTTCCTTCCTCACCCCGCCGGCCCAGGCCGCCCAGCACCACGCGCGGCTGGCGCTGCAGGAGTCCCACGTCGACGCGCTGCGCGTCCTCGGTGTCGAGGTGCGCGAGCCCGGCACGGTGGAGGTCACGCTCGACGGCGGCCCGGAGCGCGGCCCGGTGATGGTCGTGGTGCGGGAGCGCTGGGTCGCCTCGCCCACCCCGCTGACCTGCTCTGCGGGCCGCGCCGCGTCCATGCGCGTCTACGACCTCGTCGAGCTGACCCCCGCCGCGGCGGTGTCGGGTCTCGGTGTGGTCCTGGGCGGCGCGGCGTCCTGATCGTCACGCTTGGGGACCAAGCGGCGCACGGGGCTGGTTGAGATCGCCGATCCGGGGGAACGTGGCCGTCGCACGGCACGCACTTCCCGGATCGGAGCAGCTCTCATGGGCACCCTGTTCGCCATCCTCGGCTGGATCGTCTTCGGCCTCATCGTCGGGTTCATCGCCCGCGCCCTCGTCCCCGGCAAGGACAACATCGGCCTGCTGGCCACCATCGGCCTCGGCATCCTCGGCTCCGTCGTCGGCGGCCTGGTCCTCTCGCTGTTCACCGGTCGCATCACGCTGTCGAACCCGGTCGGCTGGATCGGCTCGGTGGTCTTCGCGATCGTCCTGCTGGTGATCTACAACAAGGTGACCGGGCGCAAGCAGGTCAGACGATAAATTGTGCACGATGTAGTCGTGCGCTACGTTCTCGGTCGTGAGCACGGACGAGAGCGCGGAGACCGACCTGCTCCTGGATGAGCAGGCCTGTTTCGCGCTGTACTCGGCCTCCCGCGCGGTCACCGACGTCTACCGGCCCCTGCTCGCCGAGCTGGGCCTGACCTATCCGCAGTACCTGGTGCTCCTGGTCCTCTGGGAGTCCGGGCCGCGGACGGTCCGGGACGTCGGGACCGCGCTCTCGCTCGACTACGGCACGGTGTCTCCGCTGCTCAAGCGACTCGAGGGCGCCGGTCTCGTCGAGCGTCGCCGGGATCCTCGCGACGAGCGGACCGTCACGGTGCACCTCACCGAGGCCGGTCACGACATGCGGACGCGCGTCACCCACGTCCCCCGCACCATCGGCTGCGCGCTCGGTCTCGACGACCGGGCCCGTCACGAGCTCATCGTGCTCCTCCGGACCCTCACCGCCTCGACGCTCGCCTTCCGCGGCGTCGACGGGACGTCCACCGCCAGCTGACCACTGACTGTCAAGGAGACGACGATGCCGAGCCGCGACGCGACCACCCACTGGGAAGGCGGCCTGCAGGACGGGAAGGGTCAGGTGACCCTCGACTCGTCCAACGCAGGCCAGTTCAACGTCTCGTTCCCCACCCGCGCCGAGGACCCCAACGGCCAGACCAGCCCCGAGGAGCTCATCGCCGCGGCGCACTCCTCGTGCCTGGCCATGAACCTCTCCGGCGTCCTGGGCGGCGAGGGCCTCACCGCCGACGCGATCGACGTCAGCGCCGAGGTCACGCTGTCCCCGGCCAAGGGCGGCGGCTTCGAGATCAGCGGTATCGGGATCACCCTGCGCGCGAAGGTCGACGGCGTCGACGAGGCAAAGTTCCAGGAGCTCGCCTCCACCGCCGAGAAGACCTGCCCGGTCTCGAAGGCGCTGGCCGGCACGACGATCACCCTGGACGCCGCGCTCGAGAGCTGAGCGCGCCGCGTCCCGGACCGAGGGGCGCCCTCGCTGCGTCGGACGCAGCGGGGGCGCCCCTCGCTCGTTCCACGGCGGGCACGTGTCGATCTCTTGACAGGACCGTCAAGTATGGTTCTAGGATCGACGTCATGGACCTCGCCGACCGCCCCGTCGTGTCCCCCACCGCGTGGGAGCAGGCCCGCCAGGACCTGCTGGTGCGCGAGAAGGAGGCCACGCGCGCGGCCGACGCCCTCGCCGCCGCCCGCCGGCGCATGCCGATGGTGCGCCTGGAGAAGGACTACGTCGTCGCGGGAGCCGACGGCCCGGTGCGCCTGGTCGACGTGTTCGAGGGCCGCTCCCAGCTCGTGGCCTACAAGTTCATGTGGCACGACCCGGAGCAGCCGTGCGAGGGCTGCTCGCTGTTCGTCGACCAGCTCGGCCACCCCGCGCACCTCAACGCCCGCGACGTCACGCGCGTGGTCATCAGCTCCGGCCCGCTCGCCGAGACGCTGCCCTACCGCGAGCGCATGGGCTGGACCGTGCCCTGGTACTCGTCGGCGGGGAGCGACCTCGACGCGGACCTCGGCCTCGGCGACGGCTTCGCGCTCAACGTGTTCCTGCGCGACGGCGACGACGTCTACCGCACCTACATGGTCGACGGCCGCGGCACCGAGAAGCTCGGCAGCGTCTGGTCGTTCCTCGACCTCACCCCGTTCGGGCGCCAGGAGTCCTGGGAGGACGCCCCGGACGGCACGCCGCAGACCGAGCCCTACACCTGGTGGCGGCGCCACGACGAGTACTGATCAGCGCTCCGCGTCGGTCACCGGCAGGGGCTGCGTGTCGGCCCGCGGCGGCTCCTCCGCCGGGTCGAGCGCATCCACCGCGTCGAGCCGCCGCATCACACGCAGCCCGCCCAGCACGACGACGCCGAACACCAGCCCGACACCCACGTAGACCAGCGCCGACACGACGCCCGGGTCGCCGGCCAGCGGATAGGTGAGCCCGGCCTGGCCCGACGATGCGAGCAGGAACCGGCGCAGGCCGAGTGCCCCCTCGCGCACGCGCAGGAGCGACGCGACCTGCACACCGCCGAGCACGACCGCGACCAGCAGCGTGAGCGCCCCCGGCCCCGCCAGGAGCATCGCGGCGGCGATCCCGAGCGCCGCGAGCACCGAGAGCGCGACGATCCCGACCGCACCGTCCCGACCCATGACCGCCACGGTACGAGCCGCACGCGCCGGGCCCGTCGCCCCGTCGGCCACGCGGGGGGGAGGGTGACCGACGGGGCCCGGACGGACGCCCGCGGGCGGTGCGTCACCGGGGTCGTGGGGCGCTGCCCCCGACCCGTCAGAACGGTCCTCCTCCGTCGCGTTCGCCGTCAAGCACAACCTGTTCGCCCGATGGACGTTCATCCGAACTCAGACGGTCTGGCGGAGGTAGCGGCCGAACGAGTCACCCGCCAGGCGCGCCACCCGCGCGATCGCCGCCAGCTGCTCGAGATCGAGGTCGCGCAGCCAGTCCGAGAGCGCGGTCGGGGTCTCGGGCGGGTCGTCGACGAGCGCGTCCCCGAGATCGTGTTCTGGCATGGCGTCCTCGGCGGGCGACGGGGCTGTCCGGCTGGGGTGCATCGTGCACCACCGGACCGGTCGCAGGAACCCCGGCCGCGTCGACGGCTCACCCTGCACAGGTGACGACGTCACGCCGGTCCGCGGCCCACCGTGCTGCGGGAACGACCCCCGACGCGGACGGAGACCACGATGCCGAACACCGAGCTCCTCGTCGTGGTCAACGCACTCGGCCTGCTGTTCGCGATCACGAACTCGTTCACCCTCGGCCTCCGGGTCCGGGTGGGCCGGGTCCTCGAGGACTTCTTCCACCACCGGCGGCTGGCCGTGATGGTGGTGGTGGTCAACTTCGTGATCGTGCCGGCGCTGGTCATCGGGTTCGCCGCGATCGCCCCGATGCAGCCCGAGGTGGAGATCGGCTACTGCATCGTCGCCCTCGCCGCCGGTGCGCCGTTCGCCCCCGCCCTCACCCGCCTGGCTCGGGGTGACACCGACCTCTCCACGAGCCTGTTCGTGGCGATGGCGGTGGTGACCGTGATCGTCGTCCCGCTCGTGCTGCCGCTCGCCGTGGCCGCCGTGGCCCCGGGCGTCCCGCCCGTGGGGGTGTGGACCCTCGCCTGGCCGCTGCTCGCGTTCGTGATCGCGCCCCTGCTCCTGGGCTGCCTCGTGCGCCTCCGGTACGACGAGGTGGCCACCGCCTGGGCACGCCCGCTCATCGTCGTCGAGCTCGTCGCCCTCCTCCTCTACGTGAACCTGTTCATCTACGGGTTCTCGAGCCTCTTCGTGGCCGTGTGGTGGGGCGCGTACGCCGCGGCCCTCGCCGTCCCGGTGGTGGGCATCGCGCTGGGCAGCGTCATCAGCCGCCGGACCGCGCCGACGCGGCACGCGTGCGTGATCACCACCGCGCAGCGCAGCATCACCGGCGCCATCGTCGTGACGGTCTTCGGCTACACCCAGCCGCTCGCGAACGTCTCGGTGACGGTCATCAACACGGTCGGGATCGTCATCCTGCTGGTGCTCGCCCTCGAGTGGCGGCGGGCCCCGGCGTCGCCGGGAGCCCCGGCCACCGACGCTCCGCCGACCCACGACACCGTCGGCGGGAGCTAAGCCGGCGCGTTCTCGCGGGCGCGGAGGTCCTTGCGCAGGACCTCGGGCGATCTTGGTTCGCAGCGCTCCAACCTGGCAAGACAGCTCCTCGCGGCGCTCATGATCGCGATTCTGTTCCGTCGTGGTTCCGTGGTCCCCGCCCTACGGCCCACGGACGCCTCCGTACGGTGCCGGGCGGTGCTGCAGCGCAGGCCGGCTCACGACCAGCCCCGGGCAAGCCTGTAGAGCGTGACGTGTGGCGGAGCTCGCCAAGGCGCCGTCCACGAGTCCTGGATTCAGGCGGCGTTCTCACGCGACCCAGCGCAGCTGACGGTGATGCGGGCCGGGCGGTTCAGCTTCCACCCGTAGTGGTCGGCGCCGGGGCGCCCCTTGTCTCGGACCGAGCCCCGGCGCCTATCCGCTCCCGAACCTTCAGGGTCTACGGGTATGGGCAAGGATGTCCCCGTCGCCCGCACGCTCATACCGCCGAGTGCCGAGTTCGCCGGACGGGGCCCTCGACCTCCCAGGTCGCGGCTCGAGCCGCTCAACCCCGCGAGGTCGCGTCGCTGGGCGCGTTCTACATCAGGTGCGTGGCCTGGCCCGGAGGCAGGTTAGGCGAGCTTTGGCTCGCCGGTAGCGCCCGCGATGGGTGGTGGCGCGCCACGGATGAGCGCGCGGACGGAGTCGCACAGGTCCTGGACCTCAAGCATGGGTGCCCGGCTGAGGAGAACCATGAACTGGCCCCAGCGCGCACCGCTGATGGAGATCGTCATGGTGGACGGCCCGGCGGCAAGGGCCTGCAGCCCGTCGAGGCCAGCCCGGTGGCAGTCGGTCACGCCGGCCATGTTCAGGTGCAGCGCGGCCTGGCCGCCACGGTGGAGCTGGTCGCAGTAGTTGGCGATACTCATTATCTCGGGGGCGCCCAGAGCGCCAACCAGAAGGATCGTGCGTGGCGTCTCGGCGAACACGAGCGGCCCCCGCTCAGATTGTGGGTCCTCAGCGTCCGCCTGGCTCACGTCACTCACCAGTCGGCACGGGGTCACGATCGCGCATCGTCGGTCACGGAGAGGGCTGTCGATCCGGTCGCGCCAGTCGTGGCGAGCATCGTTCCGCATGCGGTCGAAGACCGGGACCACCGGACGCGCACCCGACAAGACACCGCGCCCCAACTCCGATCACGGCTGGTGTTCTCTAGCTGCTTAGCGAACCGTGCACGCGACACGCCGCGGCCTACGCAGCCCGACCGACCGGTGAACGTCGGCGACGACCCCGCCGCAACAACCGTGGTCGCCGCGCGCGAAGCCGTCCCGACTGGCTGCGCTGGTGAACCAGTGCAACTCGGCTGCCCGACGCCAACGCCGCGTCAAACAGCGACCACTCCGACTATCCGCGCACGGAGCGGCTCCGGGGTCTCTCCCTCGGCGGCGCGGGCTCTGCCCTGCCGGGCCGCCCGTGCAGGTGCAAGCGCCCCTGTCGTCGATGACCGGCGCGGGTGCTGGCCGGTGGCGCTTGCGGCTGTGCGGGCGGTCTGGCAGCCCTCGGGCGCGTCGTCGCGGGTGAGGCCCCGCCCCGACCACCACTCCCCCGTCCCCGAGCTCGTAGTCGGTGGGGGCTCTCCTGAGGTCGGTGCCCTGGTCCAGGGCGGAGCGCCTGGCCGCCGGAGGCCGAGCCTCGTCCTGCTCCAGGTGGCCGCCGTGGTCCAGGTCGTCGCTGTCGTCGTCGTGGTGGCTTGGCCCGCCCGGGTCCGCCGCCCCGCCCCCGACGCAGTCATTGGGGGTGCGGGGAGGCGTGGCCCGGCAGGGCCGGGCCACGCCGGCGCGCCAGCGCCGGCCCTGACCGCTGGTGGTGTCCGGTGAGCGGGCGGGTTCTCGGTAATGGGCGAACAGGTCTTCACCAGACCAGGCAGCGCCGTGGAGCCAACGAGCGACTGAGCCCGGGTGAGCGGGTGGCGAAGGCCCAGCACCGACGCGAGACCCGGTGGCAGCGGCGCGGTCAGCTGCGCAAGGTCACCAGCCTGCGGCGGGTCCGGAACTGCGGTGTGCCGCTCGACCCGGACTGCGGGGTGACGCTGGCGGTCACGAGCAACAGCGACGGGACTAGGACGGCCGGCTACTCGGGGCTGGCCTCGTGCGGGTCGGTGTGGTGCTGCCCGCAATGCGCCGCGAAAATCGCCACCCGCCGCGCCGACGAGCTGTCCAAGGTGATGCGCGCGGTCGACGATGCGGGCGGGTCAGCGTTTCTGGTCACCCTCACGATGCGCCATGACCGCGGCGACCGGCTTGGGCTGACCAAGGACGAGCGAACGAGGCTGCGCCAGCTCGAGGACAACCGCGCGGGCTACGAGGCTGCGAACGCCAGCCGCTGGGACTTCGACGAGCGCCAGGCGGAAGCGGACGCCATCGAGGAGAACACACTGCGCCAGCGCAAGGGCTGCTGGGACGTGCTCTCCGACGCCTGGGCCCGGGTCACGAGCGGGGCAGCGTGGAAGGCTGACCAGGAGCTGTTCGGCGGCCTGCTCGGGTGGGCGCGGGTCGTGGAGGTCACCGACGGCGACAACGGGTGGCACGTCCACATCCACGCGCTGCTCTGCTTCGGCGCCCATGTCTCCGCCGAACTGGTCGCCGGATCAGTGGGAGCTCGCATGTTCGCCCGCTGGCGCGCCGCGCTGGAGCGCAAGGGCTTCGACGCCTCCGAGGACCACGGCTGGGACCTCCGCAAGGTCCAGCTTGGCGACGGCGACCTGGCCGACTACTTCACCAAGATCGCGCACGAGGTCACCGGGTCTCACCGCAAGGAAGGCCGACGCCCCGGCGGCCGTACCCCGATGCAGCTCCTCGCTGACGCCGTCGACACGTGCGAGGACACCGCGGTCGCGCGCTGGTGGGAGTGGGAGAAGGCCAGCGAAGGCCGCCGCCAGCTGACGTGGTCGACCGGTTCGCGGGACCTCCGTAAGCTCGCCGGGCTCGGAGGCGAGGTGACCGACGAGGACGTCGCAGCCGAGGAGTTGGACTCCGACAGCCGGCTCCCGCTGACCGTGGACGCTTGGGAGTGCATCGAGCGCGCTCAGCTCGGGCCGGAACTGCTGGCCGTTGCGGAAGACGGTGGCCTTGACGCGGCTCGGCACTGGCTATCCGTGCGTGGGCTCGACTGGTTACAAGGAAGAGCCCTGGAGAGGAGCGATAAACCCCGCCGCTTCAGGAGCCTTGTCGACCCTCGGTGACGTAAGCAGATCGAGGCGCGGGAAGATGGGCAGCGTGGCGAGGGCCACGAGCGGGGCCACTTATGGACAGGAGGCTGAACAAGTCGGCGGTCGAGCGCAGGTCAAGGCGCCGAGTGAGTAGCCTCACCGCTATTGATCCAAGCCGCGGGCACTAACGCCTCTCCATCTCGCCAACGTTGAATCACAGCGTCCTGGAACCACTCCTCTTCCAAGTCCGCGTGATCTAAAACCAGAACCTGGAACCCTGAACCGGAGCTAGCGATACGGTCAATGATGACCCTAAAGTACCTGGACAACGCCTCGCGATCTTCACCGCCGAGCTCTCGCTCATCGCCATGGTCGGCAGGAAAGTACACCTGTGATGGCTGATCGAGAATAAGGAAGCGAGGGACCGGGCGGTCGTTGAAGATGAAAAACTCCTGGAGAGCCAAGAACAGCGCCAGGTGGTACGCCACCCAATTCGCGCCACTTCCGATCTCACTTAGCTCTCGTGCGCCGGCATCCGTGTCGATGATCAGAGAAAGAGAACGAAGATCAAGTCTCGCTGGATTCTCCGCGTATTCGGCCGACAGCTGGCGGGCTATGGCCATTGTCAGCGCCGCAATCCTCGACAGCGCGCTGTTTACTCTTTCGCGCACATCGTCTGGGTCGAGTTCGGCGCGAAGCGCCTCAGCTCGTCGTTCCAAGTCTTGGATTGCCGCTTCAGTCAGACCGCTCTCGGTCTCCTGATTGACGCTTTCCAAGAATAGGCCGATACGGCCTCGAACGTTCGATCGCCTTAGCGCGAGATCGCGTAGGCGTTCTAGCCGTTGTTCCGCCGCAAGCGCCGCATCGATCTCTACCTGATTCTCACGAAGCAGAGCGTTGAGAGATTGCGCACGATCTTGTGTCGAACCGAGTAATTCCCGGACCCGTGGCGCACTGCGCTGTACCTCTCCGATCTCATCCTCGATGGACGCGAGATCGCGGTTAATTGAGGAGGCGAGGGGCACGGGGGTCAGGAGAACAGACTCGCACACCGGACAAGCCTCTACTTGATCGCCTTCTTCGCCATCCAGTCGGAGGAGAGCCAAGCTAGACAATCTCGCCTGCTGCTCTCTCGTCTCCGTCCCATACTCATCATGGGCGGCTAGGAGCGCGCGGAGATTCGACGCTTCGGTCTGCGCTTCAAAAAGCTCTTGTCGCAGCCGTTCGCGCGTCGCGACGAGGTCCGCGACCTGGCCTGCCGATTCGTAACTGTCGACGTCAGCATCCACGTCCAGATCTAGAGCCTGGGCCAGAAGCGTGAGCGCGTTGGAGTTCGAGATTAACGGATCGAATGCATCGGGGATCAAGCCCACCGACTGAGCCTCTCGGACCAGTCCCTGCACCCGGCCGGACGCTATCCTCAGCGCGTTGTCCTCGCCAACTTGACGACGCAGCTTACGGATTTCCCGCTCGAGGGAGGTGAGCTCCTGTCGCCTCAGGACGTAGTCGCGGCTGACCGCCCCAAGGAAGTAAGGAAACACGTCCCGGATGGACTGCGGAAACCACTCCTCCGCTTGAGAATGGAACAGGATATCCGGGTTCGCAACTTCGTTCTGCGCCTGGAGCACAAAAAACAACGCGTGCCGTATATCTGCCGGATACGAGGGCCTGACCCCCGAACCAACGAACGTCTCGTTCTCCTCTATTCCGCAGACTTTTGAAAGAAACTCCCGCGCATCGTCTAGGTTTGCGTTGTGTTCGAGCTCAGAAAGAATCGGTGGACCCAACTCAGGATTGCGAAAGCTGACATGCATCGTTGTAGTATTCTGGCGGTCATTCGCGGGTGGCTGTCGAGCGCAGATCACAGTACCGTAGGGTGTCTCGAGCTGCAGCGAATAGACAGAAACAGTATTTCGGATAACCCCGACAGGGACAGTGAAAGCGGCACTCGCAAAGCAGTACTCGACGATCTCGACGATCGAGCTCTTACCGGTCTTTGAAGCGCCAGTGATGATATTGAGCCGATTGGGCCGAAGGTCGATCGTGCGAATTTCCCCACGGCGATTGTAAAGTCGCACACTCGAAATCTGAAGTGTCAAGCTCGAACTCCAAGCAGAGTAAGAACGGTAGAGGGAGAGCCACTCTTACACAACCATCGGCCCATATAACGGGCAGCGCGTTGACAGGCCGCCATATCCTCAGAGAAGCCAGTGAGTCTCACAACTGTTCTTCGTTCCCCCGTGGCTAGCCGACCCTGTTGAAGTGATAGATGACCGTAATGCAGCCCAAAAATCATCCCCTGACGGAACGGGCCGACGACCGTCGGCGCCACACGGCCGATCCTCGCATGCTGACCGGGGTTGCTCCGAATCCAGGAGGTCAAATTCGAGGCGATGTTGTGAGTTAGCGAGAGACGTATACCTTCGTCTAGGGAGGCAGCTACTGCAACCTGAGCTAACGGGATCGGGATCGGCCGGTCACCATAAGAGATGTGGCCAGCGGCGGCTCGAACAATGAGTAGGCACATGAAGGCCGGGTTGAAGAGAGCCTCGCTAGCACTCGGCTTACGAGTCGGAGAGGTCAACTGCCCGACCCGCTCCCACTTTCAACGATCGCCATTAGGCGGACCATGTACTCCGGATGCCAGCCGACTGCCAGCTCGTCAGCAAGCATGTGGTAGGAACCGCGGGATATGAAAGGTTCAGTACAGAAGGGACGTATAGGAAAGCGAGCCTGCTCCGCCCAACCAATCATCTTCCTCGCGATCCGGGCCTTGGCTTCTTCGTCGCTCCCTTCCGGAAGCTCGTCGCAACAGTCGTTGAACACGAGCTCCCACTCTTCGCGCAGTAATCGCTCGTAGTCCTCAAGCTCGCCGGAGACGAGAAGATTTTTGCGCGCCCACCTTGAGCGCTGCGAGGAAGCCCTCAGGTAATCACGTACGGCCGCTTGAATTCGAGCCCTGTTGCGGCTTCCTAGCTCAATCTGCTTCACGAAGATTCTATCCTCAAAGGATTCGAGCTCTGGCGACTCTGCTTGAACTAAATCGGGATCTACCGGAAGGTTGTCGGGTCGAAACCGGTCTCTAGCGTCGGTGAGAACGACGTCAAATTCTGGCCCTGTTATGCCATCACGGGTCTTAGCAAGGCATTCAAGACACGCCTGGAACCACCAGCCTTCTATGCGCTCGAGCAGTTGAGGAACGTGCTCTTCACGGGTTCCAGCGCGAAGGTCGCCCAGAAGCTTGTCTCGCAGTTGGTGTACATCGCTTTGGGAATTCAGTACACGAACGCTGCTCAGGAGCTCAACTCTTACGCTGTCATCCAACTTAGTATACTCAGCAAGAGCCTTCATTACAGTTTGGTTCTTGGACCCTTTACCGGCCTCAATCAATTGACGATCGATCTCGCGCAAGTCTTGATTGCTGGAGTCGCCCTGCAATTTCGAGGCAATAGACGAGGGCGGAACTTGACCCGTAGTGATCAGGAAGAGCACGGTCTTCGGTAAATGAATCTTGCCAGCGCCGACTAATTGCGCCCAGATGCGCAGCGTCTTCCATAGGTCTTCGGAGAGGTCGGTGAGATTGGCCGTTCGTTTAACTTGCTTCAATTGACGCAATTCACGAGTACTGGAGCCGACCACCTCAACGTCGTCTGCGGCCTCGATACGTATGGTCCAGTCGTAGCCGGTACGTAGTTTATCGAATGCGCAAGAGAGCGCGTAACGGAACTGGTAGGCGTACCCCAGCGCAGTGGCGCTAGCGTCGAAGGGATTATCCGTATCCGCTAGCGTCACGGTGGCGCCCCCTTACGTTGGTCGTGGCAACCCTAGCTGTGGACAGTCATCGCGTCAGCCCTTGGAGGAGTTACTACCCGCATGGACTTCAAGCGGCTCGCGCCGCTGGGGAGGGCTACCCGTCTGATGGTCGCACGCGCAGCGGCTCGTCAGCGCGCTACGGTTGCTCAGTGGAGCGAGCAGAGGGCCCCGAGAACATCCGGACGCGAGTGTTCGGTGAACGCATACTCTATGACAACGAGTGGGTGCGCCTAACGCTCGTTGATATTGAGCCTCCCGGCGGGGAACGGTTCGAGCACCACGTCGTACGCTTGGCGCGCGTTGTGGCCGCTGCAGTTGTGAACGACGCAGACGAGGTTCTGATGATGTGGCGCCACCGCTTCGCTGTGGATCAATGGGCTTGGGAACTGCCCGGCGGAATCGCCGACCTCAATGAGGCGCCAGCGGTCACGGCGGCGCGAGAGTTCGAGGAAGAGACCGGCTGGCGGGCCACTGGTCCAATGCGGCACCTCGTGTCATTCCAGCCGATGCCGGGAATGGTTGACACGCCGCACGAGGTCTGGACGGCTGAGGGGGCTGAGAAGGTAAGCGAGCCGTCGGACGCCGAGGAAGCGGCGATCATCGAATGGGTGCCGCTGGCAAACATCCCTGGGATGGTCAAGCGGGGCGAGATCGCTGGCTCTGGGCCGCTGGTCGGGCTACTCACTCTCCTGATGGAGCGGCAGGGCAAGGGCTAAGCCGACAGCGGGAGCGCGTCCAAACGCCGGCGCTGGCGCACTGAACCGGCCTTCCTCGCCAGGACGCGTCCGTCGGCGGCGTGCTTCCGGGCCTCGCGCTGGTCGTGCTGGGCGAGCATCGAGGCGGCGAGGTCGCACCGCAGGGATGCGCCAGCGCGAGTGAAGGTCGGGTCCATCCCCTCGAGCGCCGCGAACAGGTCCTCGGTCGCCTGGACGTCCCCAAGGCGGGCCACCACGTTCCCCCGCCACCGGGCCAGGTGCGAGGCGTCAAGCGAGATGTAGGGCAGCGGGTCGGAGTCTGACCCCTCGTCGGGCACGACCGCGGCCGCCAGGTCCATCGCTCGGCGCGCGCCGAGCTCGTCGCCGCACGCGGCCGCCATCTCGCCCTCGACAGCGTGCAGCCACGCCATCAACACGTCCGGCGCGCCCGCCCGCACCGCGTCCTTCGCCGCCACAGCGAGGGCCAGGGCGTCACCCTTGCGCCCGACATCGAGGAGCACGTACGCCTGCTGAGCCATCGCGTGGGCGAGTGCCGGGTGGTCCTCGGCCTCACGTGCCGCGTGCTGCGCCGTGAGATGCATGCTCCACGCCTGGTCCAGGTCGCCGGTGTCGAGCGCCTGCCACCCCGCCAGCGAGGCGGCGTCGGCCAGGACACCGGCCATCGGGCGCCGTGCCGTTGGCAGCACCGCGTGCTTGAGCAGGGCCTCTACCGACGTCGACAGGGCCCGGAGCTGGTCGAGGGCGGCCGGCGCGCCGAGCTGCCGGTCCAGGACCCGCACGGCGTCGAGACGGAGCGCGTACTCGGCACCACTGCCCGGCCCGGCGGCCTCGGACAGAGCGAAGCTGGTGAGGAGCTGCTCGGCCTGGACAGCCGGCGCGTGCCGCAGCGGCGTGAAACCGAGCTCGACGGCGGTGCGTCGGTAAGCCGCGCAGAAGAGGTCCCGGTACATCTCGCCGGGCTCGACGACGCCGTTCTCCCACCGCGAGAAGTAGCGCTTCAGCGACGCCGGCTCGGGCAGGCGGATGCCGCGGGCGCCGGCGTGACGCCGCAATTCGCTCATGGCCTTGGTTTGCGACCACCCGAACGACTCGCGCGCTCGACGTAGCTCCGTCACTCCGACACCCCCTTTCGTAGATCCGAGCCGAGTGTGCGGCATCGGGCCTACTCAGAGAAGGGGTGACAGCGTCCGTGTCACCCCCGTGTCACCCCCTGTCGGCTCCCGTTCGCCCTGCTCAGAGCCGTCTCCTGGTGTCAGAGCGGAGAAAGGCTTCGCGAATGCAAACAGGAGAGAACCACCGATGTTCGAGTTCAACGCCCCGATCGACACGGGGCAGATGCAGGCCATCGCGACCGGCCACGGACAGACCATGGAGCGCTGGGAGGACGGACCGAACGGCCGGCGCTCGACGGGCCAGCCGCTCATCGACGAGGACACCGGCGCACCGGTGCGCATCTACGACGTCATGCTCCCGACCGGCCGCGACGGCCGCCACGAGCTGCACGGCGTCCGCGTCGTCTCCCACGAGGCCCCGGAGCTGGCCCCCTACTCGCCGGTGGAGCTGCCGGGACTGCGGGCGAAGGTCCGTGGCGCGCGGAACGGCGCGAAGGGCGTGGACGTGTCCTTCTCGGCCGACGGCATCCGTCCCGTCGCAGCCCCCGCGCCGCGTCCGGTCAAGCGCGACGAGGCGGCGTAGCTATGAGCTGGCAGCAGCTCGCGGCCTGCCGCGACAGCGACCCCGAACTGTTCTTCCCCGACGTCGACGACTACACCGCGCCCGAGACGGCGGCCCAGCTCTTCGCCGCCGCCAAGGTCTGCGTCTCCTGCCCGGTGCGCCGGGAGTGCCTGACGTACGCCGTCGACTCCGGCCAGTCCTTCGGCATCTGGGCCGGACGCACGCCCTCCGAGCTCCGCGCCATCCGGCGCCAGCGCAGCTCCGGCGTCCCACACCCCGACGTCGACCTCGAGCCGATGTGCCCCGGCTGCTCGCTGCTGTTCGCGATGCCCGCCGTGGACGGCCAGCTCTGCCCCTGCTGCCAGGACCGATTCGAGAGGGGAGCGTGACCATGCCCGCGATCGAGCACCTCCGACCGCGCCCCTTCGGCCACCGCTCCGGGCGCGACCGCGCTCCCGGCTTCCTCGGCCGGGTGCGGGAGCGACGGGCCCAGCGCGAGTACGACGCGTCGGTCCTGGCCTTCGCCTACACGCTCAAGGGCGAGTTCCGCGACGCGTGCGAGTACCTGCGGGTCTGCCACTACGTCTCGGTGGCCGCCGGCATCACCGTCCGCACCCCGCGCGTCGGCGAGGTCCGCGTCGGACCGCCGATCAGCTTCACCGTCGAGCTGATGCCGGGCCAGGAGCCCGAGGACTTCCGCAAACCCGGGACGCGCATGGCGCACACCCTCGGCGCCCACGGCCTGCGCATCGAGCCGCTGGCCGGGCGGTGGGTACGCCTCGTGCTGCTCGAGGCCGACCCGCTCGCCGAGCACTTCGGGCTCCCCCCGGTCCTCGCCCGCTCGGGTACCGATGCCGTGCTCCTGGGCCGTACCGAGGACCGCACCACGCTCGGGCACGCCATCGCCGACCCCGCGCATCTCGCGGTCCAGGGGATGAACGGCTCCGGGAAGTCCGCGTTCGTCTACGGGCTGCTCGCCCAGCTCTGCGCCGCACCCGACGTCCTGGTCGCCGGCTCCGACATCACCGGCCTTCTGCTCGGCCGGCCCTGGGACGGCACCGCGCACCGGGAGTGGCAGGTGGTCGGCACGCACGACGTCGAGGCCCACGCCACGCTGCTCGATGAGCTCGTGGCCGAGATGGACCGCCGGCTCGCGACGATTCCGCGGCGTCAGGACAAGGTCATCCCCTCGGCGACCGTCCCGACGGTCCTCGTGGTGCTCGAGGAGTTCCCGGGCCTGCTGCGCGCGGCCGGCGCCGTCCCGAAGCCCAAGAATGGCAAGAGCCTCGCCGAGCGGATCGTCTCCGCCCAGCTGCGGCTCCTCTCCGAGGGCCGCAAGGCCGCGTTCCGCGTGCTCACGCTCGCGCAGCGGTTCGAGGCCACCGCGGTCGGCGGCGGCTACGCCCGCGACCAGTTCGCCCTGCGGCTCTCGTTCCGGGTGCCGGCCGACTCGCTGGCGATGCTGCACGGCGACGACGCCCGCCCATTCGGTCAGGTGCACGCCAACGCCGACCCCGGCGTCGCCTACCTCTCCGGCCTCGGGTGCGACTGCGAGCGCATCCGGGTGCCCCACCTCGGCGAGTACGGCGAGTACGTCGACCGCATTCAGGCCCACGGACGGCGGGCCGCGGCATGAACCTCATCGCCATCGTCATCATTGCCGGCCTCGTCACCGCCCTGCTGGTCAAGAGCCACAAGGCCGCGCCGGCGCTCGTCTCCGGGGTCGTGACCCTCGTCCTGCTCTTCGCCGCCTTCCCGACCCTCGGGCCCGCCGTGTCGAGCTCGGCTGGCGAGTTCGCCCACCAACTCGGCGCCGCCACCGACCGCGCCGCCGACGTCCCTGAGGACGACCGATGACCGGCCGCGAGGACGTCCGCGCGTTCGGCGCGCAGATCGACGCCCTGGTCCGTCCGCTTGTCGGGCTCGACCTCAGCCACGACGAGCGCCGCGCCCTCACCGCCGTGGCCTGCCTCGACGCCCCCACCGCTCTCGTCGTCGCCGGGCTCATGCAGCGCGCCCGGCAGGCCCGACCCCTCCGCACGACCACCACGGCAAGGAGCTGACATGACGACCACCAAGCGAGCGCAGTCCGAGCGCGATGAGCTGCTGACCGTGCGCCAGGTCCTCGCCGAGCTGGGCGGGGTCTCGCGGGACACGTTCTACGAGTGGCGGGAGCGCCGGGTGGCGCCGCCGTGCTTCAGGCTGCCCAACGGTCACCTGCGGGTCCGGCGTGGCGACCTGCTCGACTGGCTCGACGCCCACCGGGACGGCGCGGCATGAGCGACGAGTGCACCTTCCAGGTGCAGTTCTGGAAGCTGACCAAGCGCACGGGCCGCAGCCGGCCGTGGGGTGTGCGCTGGCGGACCGCCGGGCGGGAGCACTCGGAGTGGTACGCCACGAAGGCGCTGGCGGAGTCGTTCCGGTCCGAGCTCGTCCGCGCGGGTCGGGCCGGCGAGGCGTTCGACGTCGCCACCGGGCTGCCGCCGTCGCTGACCCGCAAGCGGGGCGTCGGCTCGTTCCTCGAGCTGGCCGTGGCCTACGTCGACCACATCTGGCCGACGGCACCGCCGAACAGCCGGCGCGCCGCGGTGGTCAACCTGGCCGCGATCACGCCGAAGTTCGTCCGCCCGCTCGAGCACGGGCCGGACGAGACGGACCTCCAGCGCCTCGCGAGCACCCACCTCCTGCCGCCGCCGCGGCGTGACGAGGCGTTGAGCACGGAGGACCGGGCCGTGGTGTCGTGGCTGCGCCGCGCGTCGCGACCGGCCACCGACCTCGGCGACTCCCTCGCCGTCGGCGCGCTCCTGCACGATCTGGGCACCGCAGCCGACGGGCGAGCCGTCACCTCCTCGACGCACGACAAGCGCCGCGCGGTGCTGCACCGGGTGGCCGGCTACGCGGTGGACACCGGCGTCCTGGCCGCCAACCCCGTCACGGGCCGGCGCACAGGGACGGCGCAGGTCGCCGGCGGCGTCGATCCGCGGGTGGTGGTGAATCCTGCCCAGGCGCGTCAGCTTCTCGCCGCCGTCACCTACGTCTCCGGGCACCGACGCACCGAGCGCGACCGTGGCTGGCGGCTCCGGGCGTTCTTCGCCTGCCTCTACTACGCCGGTCTGCGTCCCGGAGAGGCCCAGCAGCTCCGCGACACCGACGCGAAGCTCCCGGCCGCCGGCTGGGGCGAGCTGGTCCTCTCCGGGTCGCTGACCGGCGTCTCGGGCGAGCACTACAACGACGGCCTGCGCGACCCCGACGCCCGCCCGCTCAAGCGTCGCCGTCGCGAGGCGGTCCGCCGCGTCCCGGCACCGCCGGCGCTGGTGGCGATCCTGCGCGAGCACCTGGACCGCTACGGCGTCGCGCCCGACGGCAGGCTGTTCCCGGCGCTGACGACCGGTGGGCGCGTCCGGGAGTCGGTCTACACCCGGACCTGGAAGCAGGCCCGCGAGATCGGCCTGAGCCCAGCGCAGGCGGCCTCGCCGCTGGCGGCCCGCCCGTACGACCTCCGGCACGCGGCGCTGTCGTCCTGGCTCAACGCCGGGGTGCCGCCCACAGAGGTCGCCGAGCGAGCCGGCCACTCGGTCAAGGTCCTGCTCTCGGTCTACGCCGCGTGCCTCGACGGCGAGCGCGCCGCCTACAACGCCCGCATCCAAGATCTACTCGGCGAGGAGTGAAGATCTGAAATGCAAGATCCGTTCCGTGACTGTTCCGTGGATTCTCCAGACGAACCGCCCACGCCCGCTGAGCCTCACAGACACTTCACGTCGGACATTCGGCGTCGTCGCAGGTCAGAGGCCCGAAACAGCGGGTCAGGAGCCCTACGCCGGGGCCTGCTCACGGGCGCGGAGGTCCTTGCGCAGGATCTTCCCCGACGCCGACTTCGGGATCGCGTCGACGAACTCGACGGCGCGGACCTTCTTGTGCGGCGCGATGCGCTCGGCCACGAAGGACATGACGTCGTCGTCCGAGAGGTCGGCGCCCTGCTGGCGCACGACGAACGCCTTGGGCACCTCCTCGCCCTCGGCGTCCTTGATGCCGATGACCGCGGCGTCGGCGATGCCGTCGTGGGTCAGCAGCAGCGCCTCGAGCTCGGCCGGCGGCACCTGGTAGCCCTTGTACTTGATGAGCTCCTTGACCCGGTCGACGATGTAGAAGACGCCCTCGTCGGTGACGGTGGCGACGTCGCCGGTGTGCAGGAAGCCGTCGGCGTCGAGCGTCGACGCGGTGGCCTCGGGGTTGTTGAGGTACTCGCGCATGACGTTGGGCCCGCGCACCCAGAGCTCGCCGCGCGTGCCCTCCTCGCCGGTCTCGGGGTCGACGAGCTTGCACTCGATGTTGGGCAGCGCGACGCCGATCGAGTTGAGGTCCATCTCCGGGCGGTCCTGCGGCATGGCGTGGCTGACCGGGCTCAGCTCGGTCATCCCGTAGCCCTGCAGCACGGTGCAGTTCAGCCGCTTGCCGACGGCGTGGCCGAGCTCGGCGTCGAGGGCGGCGGCGCCGGAGAAGACCATCTCGATGCAGTCGACGTCGTACTGGTCGACCATCGGGTGCTTGGCCAGCGCCACGGCGATCGGCGGGGCGATGTAGACACGGTCGACCCGGTGCTCGGCGATGGTGCGGAGGAAGTCGGCGAGGTCGAACCTCGGCATCGTCACCACGGTCGCCCGCACGTAGATGCCGTGGTTCATCATCACGGTCATGCCGTAGATGTGGAAGAACGGCAGCACCGCGAGGATCCGGGAGTCGGGGCCGGTGCTCGCGTTGACCGCCTGGAACTGGACCAGGTTCGCCACGAGGTTGCGGTGGGTCAGCACCACGCCCTTGGCCCGCCCGGTGGTGCCCGACGAGTACGGCAGCGCGGCCACGTCATCGCCGGTGACCGTGACCGACGGGCGCTCGGCGGTGGTGGTCAGCAGGTCCGCCAGCGCGTTCTCCGGCATCGGCGTCGACGCCTCGTCGCGCGCGTCGTCGAGGAGCACGACCTCGGTGACGGCCAGGCCGTCGGAGCGCAGCGCGGCCCGCGCGCGGTCGAGGAACGGCGAGACCGTCACGAGGAGCTTCGCGCCCGAGTCGCGCAGCTGGAACGCCAGCTCGTCGGGCGTGTAGAGGGCGTTCACCGTGGACACCGCGACGCCGGCGGCGAGCGCGCCGTGGAAGACCACCGGGTAGTACGGGGTGTTCGGCGCGAACAGGGCGATGACGTCGCCCCGGCCGAGCCCGCGCTCGCCGAGCGCCGCGGCGAAGCGGTCGACGCCGTGCGCGAGCTCCCCGAAGGTCATCCGCTGCCCCGACGGCCCGTCGATGACCGCCACCCGGTCCGCCGCGTCGCCCAGGTCGCCGAAGAGGAACTCCGGCAGGCCCACGTCGGGGACGTCGATGTCGTCGAAGGGGCTGCGGACGATCACGGGCACTCCTCGTCGAGCCGGCGGAACGATGACGCCAACGTACCTGTCGGTACGCGACGGTGCGGGGCCGAGCGTGACCGTTTCGTCCCCCTGACCGCACGCCTGGTCACCCGTTCAGCCCAATCTCGCGCCTTGTCCTGCGTGTTCCGTGGTGGGACAGTGCCAGGAGGACTCGGTCCCGACCGAGGGGGGACGACGATCGCCGGTCGGTCGACCACCCCTCGACCGACCGCCCAGTACGCCCGTCGCCGGCGTCGGATGCCCCCCGTCCCACGCCGGCGGCGTGGCCCTCGGCAACCCTCAGCCCTCGCGGTCCTCCACCAGGTGCGCGAACGCCGACAGGTTCGCCAGCGACTCCCCGCGCGACTCGCGCCAGGCCCACTCGCGGCGGATCGACGTGACGAACCCCAGCTCGAGCAGGGTGTTGAAGTCGCCGTCGGCGGCCTCGAGCACCTGGCCGAGGATGCGGTCGACCTCGTCGTCGGTGATCGCGTGCGGGGCGACCCGGCCGACGAGGTGGATGTCGCCCTGCCGGTCGATCGTGTAGTGCACGCCGTAGAGCCGGGCGTTGCGCTGCAGGAGGAAGCGGTAGACCTCCTCGAGGTTCTCGTCCGGGTGCCGGCAGACGAACGCCTCCACCAGCAGCGCGTGCGGCGTGAGCACGAGCCAGCAGTGCGTCGCGAGCTTCTTGGTGCCGGGCAGGGTGACGAACAGCCGTCCCGGCCCGCGCCGCACGTAGGTCAGCTCGCGCTCGTCGAGCGCGGCGACGAGGACCTTCTCCCGTTCGTCCAGGTCACCGGGATCGCTCACACCGCCACCCCCGCCGCCCCGCCGACCTGGGCCCGGCGGGCCTCGGCGTACGTCGCGAGCAGCGCGTCGGCGGTGCGCTCCCACGAGAACATCGCCGCGTGCTCGACGGCGCCGGCGGCGAGCCGCTGGCGCTCGGCCTGGTCGAGGACGACGCGGCCCAGGGCGTCGGCCCAGCGGCCGGGGTCGTGGTCGTCGACGAGCAGGCCGGACCGCTCGTGCGCGACGGCCGTCGGCAGCCCGCCGACGGCGGCCGCGACCACGGGCGTGCCGCAGGCCTGGGCCTCGAGGGCGACCAGCCCGAACGACTCGGAGTGGCTCGGCACGGCGACGACGTCGGCGGCCCGGTAGACCTCCGCCAGCTCGGCGCCCGCGCGGGGCGGCAGGAAGCGCACGACGTCGGCGATACCCAGCTCCCGGGCCAGCGACACGAGCGACTCGGGCTCGGCCAGCCCCGTGCCCGACGGCCCGCCGACGACGAGGACGGCGAGCCGCTCCCGGAGCCCGGGGTCGCGGGCGAGCATCACCGCGGCCGCGCGCAGGAGCACGTCCGGCGCCTTGAGCGGCTGGATCCGCCCCACGAACGCGAGCGTCACCGCGCCGGCGGGGACGCCGAGGGCGGCCCGGGCGGCCTCGCGGTCGCGGGCCGGGGTGAACGTCCGCAGGTCGACGCCCGGGGCGATCGTACGGATGCGCTCGGGGTCGGCCCCGTAGGCGGCGACGAGGTCGTCGGCCTCGGCCTGGGTCGACGTCACGAGCCGGTCGGCCTCCGCCGCGACCTGCTCCTCGCCCACCACGCGTACCAACGGCTCCGGGCGGTCGCCGTCGGCCAGCGAGGCGTTCTTGACCTTGGCCAGGGTGTGCGCGGTGTGCACCAGCGGCACGCCCCAGCGGTCGCGGACCAGCCAGCCGACCTGGCCCGACAGCCAGTAGTGGCTGTGCACGACGTCGTACCAGCCCGGCTCGTGGCGGGCCTCGTCGCGCAGGACCCCGGCGGTGAACGCGCAGAGCTGGCCGGGCAGGTCCTCCTTGCCGAGACCGCCGTACGGGCCGGCGGTGATGTGCCGCACCAGCACGCCGGGCGCCAGCTCGGCCACCGGCGGCAGGTCCGACGACGTCGCCCGCGTGAAGATCTCGACCTGGACACCGCGCTGGGCCATCCGCCGCGCGGTCTCGACGACGTAGACGTTCATGCCGCCCGCGTCGCCCGTGCCGGGCTGCGCCAGGGGCGAGGTGTGCAGCGAGATCACCGCGACACGGTGCAGCTGTCCGGGATGGGGACGGATGACGGGATCCGGGGGTCGGGAACGGAGGGCCGGAGTTGCCGTCGCCGTCGTCGCCGCCGGTGTCACCCCGTCAGCTTAGGTCCGGGACGCCCCCACAGCCCGGGCGGAATCGGCCCGGAGCCCTAGGGTGCGTCGGTGTGAGCGCGCCGACACCCGCCAGCGACCGTCCCCTCGCCGTCGTCACGGGCGCCAGCTCGGGCATCGGCGCGGCCACCGCCCGCGCCCTCGCCGCCGACGGCTGGCACCCGGTGCTCGGCGCGCGGCGCGTCGAGCGCCTGCAGGAGGTCGCCGACGAGGTCGGGGGCACCGCCCTGGCCCTCGACGTCACCGACGCCGACTCGGTGGCAGCGTTCGTCGGGAGCGTGGGCGACCTGGTCACGGCGGACCGTCCGCTGCGCGGCCTGGTCAACAACGCCGGCGGCGCCAAGGGCACCGAGACCGTCCTCGAGGCCGACGAGGAGAAGTGGCGGTGGATGTGGGAGTCCAACGTCCTCGGCACCCTGCGGGTCACCAAGGGCCTGCTGCCGCTGCTCATCGACTCCGGCGACGGCCACGTCGTGACGATCACGTCGATCGCCGGCCTCGAGGTCTACGACGGCGGGTCGGGCTACACGTCGGCCAAGCACGCCGAGGGCGCCCTGCACCGCACCCTGCGCGGGGAGCTGCTCGGGCAGCCGGTGCGGGTCACCGAGATCGCACCGGGCGCGGTGGAGACCGAGTTCTCGCTGGTGCGCTTCGCGGGCGACGAGGACCGCGCCGCAAAGGTCTACGAGGGCCTCGAGCCGCTGACCGCCGGCGACGTCGCCGAGGTCGTGGCCTTCGCGATGAGCCGCCCCTCGCACGTCAACCTGGACACGATCGTCCTCAAGCCGCGCGCGCAGGCCACCGGCATGCGGTTCCACCGGGAGACGTGACGGCCGGAGACACCTAGGACACGGCGCGGTGCGCGACCGGGATGCCGGTCTCCCACGGCAGGACCTCGCCGAACTGCACGAGCTCGCCGTGGAACGCCGGGTCGACGGTGTCGGCGGTGTCGGCCAGGACGAGGTCGAGCGGCCAGGACGCGGCCTGCTCCGGGGTCTGGGCGCTGCTCATGTCGGCGAACCAGGGCCGCGACGCGGCGGTGTCGATGAGCCCGGGGCACAGGGCCAGCACCAGCCGCCCGGAGGCGAGGTCGGCCTCCCGCCGCTCGGCCGCGACGGCCCGCACGGCGGCGACCTGCGCGACCTTGGACGGGATGTTGAGCCACGTGCCGAACCCGTCGTCGACCGCGCGGCCCGCGTGCACGCTCGCCCGCCAGGCCTCGACGAGGGCGTCGACGTCGTCGAGGGTGCCCCGCGCCGCGGCCGCGAAGCGGGGCCGGACGCGGGGGTCGAGCTTGTCCAGCGTCCCGAGCGCGCTGGCGACGATCACCAGGCGCCCGCCCGGGCGCAGGCGCGGGCCGAACGCGCGCAGCACGTGGCTCGTGGCGAGGTTGTTCGTCTCGACGACGGCGTCGACCTCGTCGGCGGGGTCCTGCTCCGGGCTCATCCGCGAGGTCGCGTTGGACAGGACGATGTCGACGCCGCCCAGCTCCTCGGCGAGCCCAGCGATCGCCGTCGGGTCGCGGACGTCGAGGACGCGACCCTCGACCCGCGCCCGGCGTTCGGGCAGCCGCGCGACGGCGGCCTCGACGCGGCCGGCGTCGCGGCCGGTGAGCAGGACGCGGTCCGACGGGGCGAGCCGGGCGGCCAGGCCGGTGGCGAGCGCGAGGCCGAGACCCTGGGTGGCGCCCGTGACGAGGGCGGTGCGTGGTGTGGTCACGCCCCGACGCTAGGCCCGGATCAGCCATGTCGGGAGCGACGATCCTGCAGTGCTGGCATGCTCGATGCGCATGGCAGAGTTCACGCCGGCCGGGCTCCGTGTGCTGCGGGCGGTCGCGGCGACGGGCTCGCTGACGGCGGCCGCCGCGAGCCTCGGCTACACGCAGTCCGCGGTGTCCCGCCAGATGGCCGCCCTCGAGGCGGCCGCCGGGCACGCGCTGGTCGAGCGGCGGCGCCACGGCGTGCTGCTCACCGGGGCGGGCCGCATGCTGCTGCGGCGCGCGGTGCGGGTCCTCGACGAGCTCGACGACGCGGTCGCGGAGCTCGCCGACCCGTCCGCACCGGCCGGTCCCGTCCGCCTCGGCGCGTTCCCCGCGGCACTCGCCGGCGCCGTCCCCGCCGCCCTCGCGAGCCTGCCGGCGGGCGTCGTCGTCACCGTCCGGGAGGGCACCACCCCGACGCTGGTCCGGGCCGTGCGGGCGGGCACCGTCGACCTCGCCGTCGTCGCCCAGGCGGCCCCGTTCCGGCCGCCCGACGCCGAGAGCCCGCCCCTGCGGCTGACCCGCCTGCGGGAGGGCGAGCTGCACGTCGCGGTCGGGCCCGACCACCCCCTCGCCGGCCGCGACGCCGTGGAGGTCGCCGAGCTCGAGCACGAGGTGTGGGTCACCAGCCGCTCGGACGCCGGTGACGCCCTGCTCGGGGCGTGGCCGGGCCTGCGGGAGCGCCCGGACGTGCGCTACGTCGTGCGCGACTGGCTCGCGAAGATCCGCCTCGTGGAGGCCGGGCTGGCCGTGACGACGGTGCCGGGCGACCTCGTCGACCGCGCGTCCCGGGTGCGGGTGCTCGCCGTGCGGGGCGAGCCGCGCGAGGCCCGCCGCGTGCTGCTGGCCCGCCGGCAGGACGGGCCGGGCCACCCCGGCGCGGACGCCGTCGCGGCGGCGCTGCGGCGGGCCTTCGCGTGAGCCCTACAGGGCCGACATCCCCTGCCACTGGTCCCACGGGACCGCCCAGTCGTAGATGTCGCCGTCCGACGGCGACAGGTCCACCCCCGAGCCGGTGACCTCGACGGGGTCGCCGTAGATGGCCGAGTTGTAGTACGCCACCGCGTCGGCGTCGGAGAGGTTGACGCAGCCGTGGGTGACGTTGCTCGACCCCTGCGCGCCCGACGACGCCGGGTTGGCGTGGATGAACTCGCCGTTGTTGCTCATGCGCACCGCCCAGCGCTCGACCACGTCGTAGCCGTACTGGGCGCTGATCATCCGCTTGTCGGTGAACTTCTCGGTGACCACGTGGATGCCCGAGCGCGTGGTGCGGTTCGGGTCCGAGTCGAGCCCGTAGCTGGCGGGCACGTCCATCACCGTCTGGCCGTCGCGCACGACGACCATGCGGAAGCTGTTGACGTCGGCCCGCACGATCTGCGAGCGCCCGATGCGGAACGACGTGGTCAGGTCCTCGCGGCCCCACGCCCCGCCGCCGAGGTCGACGCCCAGGAAGTCCGCCCGGACGTCGACCTGCGTGCCCGCCCGCCAGTAGTCCTTCGGCCGCCAGTGCACCCGCGAGCCGCCGTCCTGGTCCGGCAACCAGGCCCACGAGCCCTGGGTCGGCACCGACGTCCGCACGTGCAGGGCCCGCTCGGCGGCCGCCTTGTCGGTGACCGGCGCGGAGAACTGGATGGTGATCGGCGCGGCCACCCCGACCTCGCGGTCGTCGCCGGGGTTGATCGTCGCGCGGGTGGTCTGGCCCGGTGTGACGGTGGTGAACGTGCCCGTGACCGGGGACGACGCCCCACCGGGCCCGGTGGCCGTGCCACCCCAGGTGTAGGTGGCCCCGTAGGCGAGCGGGCCGTTCGGGGTCCAGCGCTTCCGGTCCGGCGACAGCGTGCCCGCCACCGCGCCGCCCGGCGACGCGGTGAGCGTCACCTCGGTGAACGTGCCCTCGGTGGTGGCCGCGACGTCCGCGCGGGGGCCGACGTCGGTGGCGTTCGCCGTCGGCGACACCGCGACCGCCACGGGCGGCGGCGCCGGCGTCGTGCTGCTCGGCGGGGCGGACCCGGGCGCGGGCGGCTGGCCCGACCCGCAGGCCGTCACCAGGAGCAGCAACAGCCCACCCAGCGCGGCGACGAGCGCCCGACCCATGCGTCCCCCGAACTCGCGTGTCCCGGGCCGACCCCGGTGTCCCCCCATCGTGTCACCGGACCCCGACACGCGCCGGGGAGAGCGGGCGTCAGGAGAGCGCCGACATCCCCCGCCAGGTGTCCCAGTCCAGCGCCCAGTCGTAGACGTCGCCGTCGGCGGCGGAGAGCGCCACGGGCGAGTTCGTGACCTCCACCGGGTCGCCGTAGATCGCGGTGTCGTAGTAGGCCCGCGCGTCCGGCGTCGAGAGGTTGACGCAGCCGTGGGTGACGTTGCTCGAGCCCTGCGCGGACGCCGACGCCGGGTTGGCGTGGATGAACTCGCCGTTGTTGCTCATCCGCACCGCCCAGTGCTCGACCAGGTCGTAGCCGTACTGCGCGCTCGTCATCCTCTTGTCGTCGAACTTCTCCGTGACCACGTGGACGCCCGAGCGCGTGATGCGGTTCGGGTCGCTGCCCAGGCCGTAGCTCGCCGGGAGGTCCATCACCTGCCGGCCGTCGCGGATGACGACCATGCGGTGGCTGGTGACGTCCGCGCGCACGATCTGGGAGCGCCCGACGGTGAGGTGGCTGGTGAGGTCCTCGCGCCCGTAGGCGCCGTCGCCGAGGTCGACGCCGTAGAGGTCGGCCGAGACGTCGACCACCGTGCCGGGGCGCCAGTACTCCTTCGGGCGCCAGTGCACCCGCGAGCCCATCGCGTCGTCGGGCAGCCAGGCCCAGGAGCCCTCGGTCGGCACCGACGTCCGGATCGACAGCGCCCGCTCGGCGGCGGCCTTGTCGGTGACGGGGCCGTCGAACTGGACGACGACCGGCGCGGCCACGCCCACGGTGGCGTCGTCGGGCTGGGCGAACTGCGCCCGCACGACCCGCTGCGGCGTGACGGTGGTGAAGGCGCCGGCCACCGGCGTCATCGCGCCGTCCTCGCCGACCGCGGCACCCGACCACGTGTACTGCTTGCCGTAGCCCAGGGCCTCGGTGGCGGCCCAGCGGTGCCCGTCGGGCGACACGGCCCCGGCCACGACGCGGCCGTCCGCGCCGCGCAGCGCGACGTCGCGCAGGGCGGCGTCGGGCGCGGTCACGCTGATGTCCCCGCCCGGGTCGACGTCGGCCCGTCCCGGGACGGCGGTGGTGGTCACGACCGGGGGCTCCCCGTCGCCCGCCAGGCGCGGGGCCGCACCCGCGGAGGCGCACCCCACGACCACCCCGGCGACGGCGAGCAGCGCCACCACCACCGACAGCACACCCTGCAGACGACGCACCCGGCGAGCACCCCTTCTTCATCGATCCCGAACCGCAGGACGCGGCTCACCGAGGTCGGTTGTCGGGCTCCGGGTGCCCTCACACGGGTGGCCCAGTGATCGTGAGCGGGGTCTCGGTCCGGTCGCGACGGCCGGGACCTTCGGGTCCCGGGGCGAGGGACATCGACCCTGCCGGGCCTGCCCGGGCCGCTCCTAGCGTCGGCGGTCGCCGCACGGCGCTCGGGGTGGGGCCGCTCGGGGTGGGACACGGAGGGGGACGCGCGTGGGAGCCATCGGGATCGACCTGGGCACCGGGACGACCGTCGTCTGCCACCCGCGCGAGGGGGTCGTGCACGACGCACCCTCCCTGCTGGTGGAGTGGCCGTCCCGCCGGGGCCGCGAGCTGCTGATCGGGGACGCGGCGGCGGCCCTCGACGGGCGGACCCCGCCGGGGGCGCGCGTCGGCCACCCGGTACGGGACGGCGCCGTCACCGACCTCGGCCTCGTGCGCCTCTACCTGCGCGAGCTGCTGCGGGCGACGGCGCACGGGCGGTGGCACGTCCGGCGGCCGCACGCCGTCCTGAGCTGCTCGGTGGACGCGACGCCGCTGGAGCGCCGGGCCCTGCGCGAGTCCGCGGAGGAGGCCGGCTGCGGCCGGGCCGACCTGCTGCCCGCCCCCCTCGCCGCGGCGCTCGGGTGCGGCCTCGACCTCGGCGACCCCCGGGTCCAGGCCGTGGTCGACGTCGGTGCCGGGACCGCGGAGATCGCGGTGTTCTGCCACGGCGTGGTCCTCGCGCGCCGCTCCTGCCGGCACGCCGGTGACGAGATGACCGCCGCCCTCCGGGCCCACCTGCGCGAGCAGCACGGCGTGCTGCTGTCGACCTCGGTCGTCGACGCGCTCAAGACCGCCGCCTCGTCGGCCCGCGAACCCCTGGCCGCCGAGGGCCGCGACGCCGCCACCGGACGCCCCCGCGTGGTCCCGGTCGAGGTCGCGGAGATCGAGGCCGTGCTCGCGCCGACGGTGCGGCGCGCCGGCGCCGCTCTGGGCGACTGCCTCGACGACCTCCCGGTGGCGGGCGTGCCCGACCTCCTCGCCGGCGGCGTCGTCCTGGTCGGCGGCGCCTCGCTGGCCCCGCGCTGGCGCGAGGAGCTGGAGACCGCGCTCGGCCTGCCGGTGAAGGTTCCCGAGCGCCCGCGCACCTGCGTGGCCGAGGGCCTCGCCCTGGCCGGTGGCCGCCCCGAGCTGCGCTCGCTCCCCGCCTGATCCCGCCCGATCCCCGGAACCGCACGATGAGCCCCGCGTCGACCACCCCTGCGTCCACGAGCCCCGCGACCCCGCCCGACCGCCGCCTCCCGACCCCGGCCTTCCCCCCGCCGCGCCGCCGTCCCGGCCTCCGCGGCGTCGCCGCACGCGCCTGGCGGCGGGGCTGGCCGTGGCTGGCGGCGGTCCTCGCGGTCGTGCTCGTCGTCGTCACCGAGCTCGGACTGCTGCAGACCCGCCTGCGGGCGGATCTGGCCCGGCTCCACGACGCCGGCGGCGTCCCCCCGCAGGCCCCGGCGGCCGCCGCGCCCGCGCTCCCGCCGCTGCCGGTGGTCGGGCCCGCCGCGGACGGGGACGTGACGGGGGTGCGCCTGCGGGCGCTCCACCCGCCGTGCGCCCCCGGGGGCACCTGCACGCTCCTCGTCGGCGTCGACCGCCGGCCCGGGACACCCGCGACCCCCACGCCGTGGACGGTGCTCGCCGTCGACCGCTGCCGCGGCGGCACGACCCCCGTCGGCACCGGCGTCACCGCCGGCGACGGCTACGGGGTGGTGGCGGTCGCGCTCCCGCCCGGCACCGCCCTCGCGGTCGCCGCCGTGACGACGGGGCCCGCCCGCGCCGCCTCCGCGGCCCTCCCGATCGGGGGCGGTCCGTGCTGAGCGACGACGGCGACGGCTGGGAGGCGCCGGTCCGCCCACCGGCGGCCGGGGCGTCCTGGGACACCCGGCGCCCCGGCGCCCGGCTGCGCCGGGCGTGGCGCGGGCGGGCCGCGACGCGCCATGCCGCGCGCACCGACC
>NZ_BAABHO010000060.1:0-30782 GCF_039542135.1 Actinomycetospora chlora | reverse complement strand
GGGAGGTCGTGGGGGGTCGTGCGCCGCCGACGCCCCGCCGCCACGTGCGGCCACCCCGCGCCCCGCGCCGCGGCGCACGAACCCCCACGACCTCCCGACCGACACCCCGACCAGCGCTCCCGCATCCCCGGCCGCCCCGGCACCGGCCCGGCCCTCGGTGCAGCGCATCGCCATCCGGCGCCCCGCGCGCGGGGACGGCCCGCGGTGAGCGGGCCCGGCACCCCGTGCTGACCGTCGGGGTCGACATCGGCGGGACCTCGGTCCGCGCGGGCGTCGTGGACGCCGACGGCACGGTGATCGCGGAGGTGGCGGCCCCGACGGCGCGGGACGCCGCCGGGCTCGACGACACCGTCGTCGACCTCGTCGGGGGGCTGGCCGCCCGCCACCGGGTGGCGGCGGTCGGGATCGCCGTCGCCGGGTTCGTCGACCCGGACCGCCGCACGGTCGCGTTCGGCGCCCACCTCCCGTGGCGCGACGACCCCGTGGTCGACCGGCTGGCCGAGCGGCTCGGGCTGCCCGTGGTGGTGGAGCACGACGCGAACGCCGCCGGGCTCGCCGAGCACCGGGTCGGCGCGGCCGCCGGCGCGCGGGTGGCCGTGCTCGTCGCCCTCGGCACGGGCATCGGCGCGGCGCTGCTCCTCGACGGGGCGGTGTACCGAGGCGCGTACGGCGTGGCCCCCGAGCTCGGGCACCTCACCGTCGTCCGCGGGGGCCGACCCTGCCCGTGCGGCAAGCACGGCTGCCTCGAGCGCTACTGCAGCGGCTCGGCCCTGGGCCGGTCGGCCGAGGAGCTCGTCGCGGCGACCGAGGACTTCTCGCTGCTGCGCGCGACGTGGGAGCGCGCCGAGCCGCTGACCGGCCGCGACGTCGCCCGGGCCGCCGAGCAGGGGGACGCGCTGGCGTGCCGGGTGGTCGAGGAGTTCGCCGACTGGCTGGGGCAGGGGCTCGCCGTCGTCGCGGACGTGTTCGACCCGGACGTCGTCGTCGTGGGCGGCGAGGTGTCCGCGTCGGCGCCGCTCTACCTCGACCGGGCGCGGGAACGCTACGCCGAGCAGCTCACCGGCCGCGGCCACCGCCGGCTCGCCGAGGTGCGCCCGGCCGCGCTCGGGGGCCGCGCCGGCATCGTCGGCGCCGCGCTCGACGCCGGGGAGCGGACCTTCCCCGGCCAGAGGTACGGCTAGAGCACCGCGCCGTCGTCGTCGGAGCCCCGGCCGCGGCGCAGCCCGAACACCAGCCAGCCCAGCCCGGCCGTCATGGCCAGCAGGCCGGGCACGATCCCGAGACCGATGGGCCCGCCGATGAGGCCGGGCACCGCGAGCAGGACGACCCCCACGATCAGCAGCCCGATGCCGAGCAGGCTGCTCAGCCCGAGCTTGGGCAGCGGCGGGGGCTCCGGCGGCACGTAGTGCTCGTCCTCGGCGGGCCGCGCCGGCGGGTTGCGCCGCGCCTCGGGCACCGGGGGATCGACCCGCGGGTCGGTGCCGGGGCGCGGGGCCTGGCGGCCGGGGACGTCGCGCGTCGTCGCCTGGCCCCCGGGCGGGGTCTGCGTGCCGAGACCCGACGACGGGCCGTCGTCGTCGCGGGCCGGGGCGCGGTCGTCGGGGTGGACGAGGTCGTCGCGCCACTCGTCCGGCCATTGCGGGGCCCCGTCGGCCGCCCAGTCGGCGACGATCGACGCGAAGGCCGCGTCGACGTCCGGGGGCAGCTCGGGGCGGCGGCTGCCGCCCGCGTCGCGGCCGGCGGGGTCGGGGTGGGCCTGCTCGGGGCCGGTCGGGTCGTCGGGCGCGCTCATGCAGGAGTCCCTGGGGTGGAGCCGGCGGGGTCCGCCACGGTATGCCCGGAGGTGCGGGTGGCGTGCACGCGACGGACGAAAGCCACACTGTCGGCGAAGATCCGCGGCGCGTCGTTGTCGAGCGTGGCGACGTGGTGGCTGTCGGCCAGCACCACGTCGGTGACGTCGTCGGAGGCGATGCCCTCGAGCACGAGGGCGCTGTTGACCGGCTCCACGACGTGGTCGGACGGGGAGTGGCACAGCAGGACGGGGCAGCGCACCCGCCCGAGGTCGGCCCGCACGAGCCGCCACAGCGCCGTCAGCGACACGGCCGCGCGCGTGGGCAGCCGGTCGTACGCGAGCTCGGTGACCCCGGGCTTCCTGATGTCGTTCGCGACGCCGGGCACCCACGGCACGACCCACTGGATGTAGGGCGCGATCGCCGCGTCGCGGCGCAGCGTGGTGACCGACGGGTTGACCAGGGCGATGCCCGCGATCTCGTCGCCGCGCTCCTGCGCGAGCCGCAGCGTCAGCGTGCCGCCCATCGACTGCCCGAAGACGAACACGGAGCGGTACTCGCGCCGCAGGTCGTCGACCGCGCGCGAGACCTCCGCGTACCAGTCGGGCCAGCGGGTGCGGTTGAGGTCCTGCCAGCGGGTGCCGTGGCCCGGCAGCCGGGGCCCGCGCACGCCGATGCCCTCGGACGCCAGGTACTCGCCCCAGGCCCGCATGCTCTGCGGCGTGCCGGTGAGGCCGTGGCTGAGCACCACCCCGATCTCGCGCGTGCCCTCGGGATCGGAGGCGAAGGGCTCGGCTCCGGGCATCACGGGCACGGTTCCTCCGGGCGCCGGACGGCGCGGCGTCGGGACCCGCCACGAGCGGCGGGTGGAGAGCGGGTCGGGACCACCATCGTGGCATGCCCCACACGTCCGGGTCACGCGGTGGGGCCCCTGACGCGCCGGACGGTTCCCCGTCGTCCCCGACGGGCGCCTAGGCTCCCCGGGACGGACCAGCGGGACGTCGTTCGGAGGGACCCGGGTGCTCTACTGGATCATGAAGTACGCCCTGCTCGGGCCGCTGATGCGCCTGGCGTTCCGCCCGCGCGTCGAGGGTGCCGCGCACCTCCCGCGCCACGGTGGGGCGCTGGTCGCGTCGAACCACCTCGCGGTGCTCGACTCCTTCGTCCTGCCGCTGATGGTGCCCCGGCGGATGGCGTTCCCCGCGAAGGCGGAGTACTTCACCCAGCCCGGCCTCCTCGGCACCCTCAAGCGCTGGTTCTTCACCGGCATGGGCCAGGTGCCGATCGAGCGGGGCAACGGCCGGGCGGCCCGGGCCGCGCTCGACACCGGGATCGGCGTCCTGCGCGAGGGACGGCTGTTCGGCATCTACCCCGAGGGCACCCGCTCGCCCGACGGTCGCCTCTACAAGGGGCGCACCGGCGTCGCGCGGATGGCCCTCGAGGCGGGCGTCCCGGTGGTGCCCGTCGCCATGATCGGCACCGACCGGGCCAACCCCGTCGGCTCGCGCATCTGGCGCCCGCACCGCATCGGCATCCGCATCGGCGCCCCGCTCGACTTCTCCCGTTACCACGGCATCACCGACGACCGGCAGGTCGAGCGGGCCATCACCGACGAGATCATGGACGCGGTACGCGTGCTCTCCGGGCAGGAGTACGTGGACGTCTACGCGAGCACGGTGAAGGACGCGAAGGACAAGGCCGGGGCCGAGGCGGCGTAGCCGCCCCCACCGGGGAGGATGGGCCCGTGGCCCGGTACTTCTACGACTGCGAGTTCATCGAGGACGGGACCACCATCGAGCTGGTCTCGGTGGGCGTGGTGGACGAGGCGGGCCGCGAGTTCTACGCGATCTCGCGGCAGTTCGACCCGCTGCGGGCGGGCCCGTGGGTGCGCAAGAACGTCCTGGACAAGCTGCCCCCGACATCGGACCCCGCGTGGCGCAGCCGGCTGGCGATCCGCGAGGCGTTCTACGAGTTCGTGACCGCGGGCGAGGGCCCGGTCGAGCTGTGGGCCTGGTACGCCGCGTACGACCACGTGGCCGTCGCCCAGCTCTGGGGCGCGATGCCGGAGCTGCCGCGCGCGCTGCCGCGGTTCACCCGCGACCTGCGCCAGCGCTGGGACGACGTCGGGCGCCCGGAGCTACCCGCCGCCCCGGCCGACGCCCACGACGCCCTCGCCGACGCCCGCCACAACCTGGCCCGCTGGCAGGTCATCGACGCGCACTGGCGGCGCCTGCACGACGGGGCGGCGGTGTCCGGCGGGGGCTGATCGCCGCGTCGCGGGGAACACGTCGGGCCTGGAGGGGGCACCGTTACGCTGGGTCGGGTGTGGTCCGTCGACCTGCCCGTGGATGCCCTGCCCGGCCTGCCCCCGCTGCCTTCCCACCTGAGGGAGCGCCTCGACGACGCGCTGTCGCGTCCGGCGGCGCAGCAGCCCGACTGGCCGGACGCCCAGGCGGTGACCGACGTCCGCACGGTGCTCGAGCACGTCCCGCCGATCACGGTGCCCGCCGAGGTCGACCGTCTGCAGGACCAGCTGGCGGCCGTCGCCCGCGGTGAGGCGTTCCTGCTGCAGGGCGGCGACTGCGCGGAGACCTTCGCGGACAACACCGAGCCCCACCTGCGCGGCAACATCCGCACGCTGCTGCAGATGGCCGTGGTGCTGACCTACGGCGCGTCGATGCCCGTGGTCAAGATCGGACGGATCGCGGGGCAGTACGCGAAGCCGCGGTCGTCGCCGACCGACGCGCTGGGGCTGCCGTCCTACCGCGGCGACATGGTCAACTCCCTGGCCGCGCACGCCGAGCGCCGCATCCCCGACCCGGGCCGCATGATCCGCGCGTACGCCAACGCGGGCGCGGCCATGAACCTCGTCCGCGCCCTGACCAGCGGCGGCATGGCCGACCTGCACGAGGTCCACGAGTGGAACCGGGAGTTCGTGCGCACCTCCGCGGCGGGCGAGCGCTACGAGGCGGTCGCCGCCGAGATCGACCGGGCGCTGCGGTTCATGAACGCCGCCGGCGTCACCGACCACTCGCTGCGCGGCACGGAGATCTTCGCGTCGCACGAGGCGCTGGTGCTCGACTACGAGCGGGCGCTGCTGCGGCTGGACTCGCGCGTGGAGGCCACCAGCCGGGAGGACGCGCGGCTGTTCTCCCTCGGCGCGCACTTCCTGTGGATCGGGGAGCGCACCCGGGCCCTGGACGGCGCCCACATCGCGTTCGCCGAGCTGCTGGCCAACCCGATCGGGCTCAAGATCGGCCCGGGGACGACGCCCGAGCAGGCCGTCGAGTACGTCGAGCGGCTCGACCCGCACCACCAGCCGGGCCGGCTCACGCTCATCAGCCGCATGGGCGCGGGCAAGGTGCGCGACGTGCTGCCCGGCATCGTCGAGAAGGTCACCGCCTCCGGGCACCAGGTGATCTGGCAGTGCGACCCCATGCACGGCAACACCGTCGAGGCCACCACGGGCTACAAGACCCGCCACTTCGACGCCGTCGTCGACGAGGTGCAGGGGTTCTTCGAGGTCCACCAGCGCCTGGGCACCCACCCGGGCGGCATCCACGTCGAGCTCACCGGCGAGGACGTCACCGAATGCCTCGGCGGCGCCCAGGACATCTCGGACACCGACCTCGCCGGCCGCTACGAGACGGCCTGCGACCCGCGGCTGAACACCCAGCAGTCCCTGGAGCTGGCGTTCCTCGTGGCGGAGATGCTCAGGGGCTGACGCCCTCGCGGTGCCCGACGATCCGCAGCGCGAAGGAGCCGTAGAGGGCGGCGACCTCGCCGGCGGTGTACTGCCCGCGGGGGTCGAACCACGCCTTCGCGTTGTTGCCCATCTCGAGGATGGCGAAGGACGCCACGCGTGGCTCGGCCACGTCGAACGTGCCCGCGGCGCAGCCGCGCTCGACGATGTCGAGGATCCGGCGCCCGTAGGCGTCGCGCTTGTCGATGATCGCCTGCCGGAACGGGTCCTCGAGGCTGCGGATCTCGGTGTTGCAGACGGTCACCTCGGCCGGGTTCTCGAGGAAGTCGAGCACGGTGACCTCGGTGGCCCGTCGCAGCTGGTCGGCGACGTCGGTGACGCCCTCGAGGGCGGCCGACAGCGCGCCCAGGGCACGGTCCATCGCCACGTTCATGATGCTGTGGAGCAGGTCCTGCTTCGACGGGACGTGGTTGTAGAGGCTCGGCGCCGACACCGCGAGCACCTGCGCGATGTCCTTCATCGAGGTGCCCCGGTAGCCCTGCGACGCGAAGAGGTTGCGCGCCGCGACGTGCACGGCCTGCGGCGAGACCGCCGTTGACTTGCTCACAGCGAGCAGACTAACGTCCGCCTCGCAGTATGAACGAACATTAATTAACCAGCCGGTCGACGTCGCCAGTCGGCCGCGCTCGCGAGCGGGCCGACCCCAGCCACGCGGCCGTCCTCGCGCCTGGAGACACCGCGGTCACCCGGTGCGACGGCGCTCCACGCCGCCGCCCACGCGCAGGACGGGGAGAGACATGGCGAACGACACGGCAGCGGCCGGGCCGCCGGGCGGGGAGCGCACGGGGCTGGTCGACCGGGAGGCCGCGCCGGCCCGGCCGCCGATGCGCCGGGTGGCGCTGTCGGTGCTCATCGGCACGACGATCGAGTGGTACGACTTCCAGCTCTACGGCGCCGCCGCGGCGCTGGTGCTCGCGCCGCTGTATTTCCCCTCGGCCGACCCGCTCGCCGGCACGCTGCTCGCCTTCTCCACCTTCGCGATCGGGTTCGGGGCCCGGCCGATCGGCGGCATCGTGTTCGGCCACTTCGGGGACCGCATCGGGCGCAAGAAGGTCCTCGTCCTGTCGCTGACGATGATGGGCGTCGCGACCTTCCTCATGGGCCTGCTGCCCACCTACGCGGCGATCGGGGTGTGGGCGCCGATCCTGCTCGTGCTGCTGCGCCTCGTGCAGGGCTTCGGGGTGGGCGGCGAGTGGGGCGGCGCGGTGCTCACCGCCGTCGAGTACTCGTCGCCGGGCCGCCGCGGGTTCTACGGCAGCCTGCCGCAGGTCGGGGTGCCGGCCGGCCTGGTGCTGTCCACCGCGGCGTTCCTCGGGGTGTCGGCCATGCCCGACGAGCAGTTCCTCGCGTGGGGTTGGCGCATCCCGTTCCTCATCAGCATCGTGCTGGTGGTCGTCGGCCTGGTCGTGCGCATCCAGCTCGACGAGACCCCGGTGTTCGCGAAGGTGCGCGACCGCAAGGAGGCCCGGCGCGTGCCGCTGGTCGCCGCGGTCCGCGCCTACCCGGCCCAGATCCTGCTGGCCATCGGCTCGATGATCAGCACCGGCGCCTACTTCTACATCGTCAACACCTACGCCCTGAGCTACGCCACCTCGGCGAAGACCGCCGGCCGGGGGACGATGCTCGCGGCGATCATGGTGTCGGGCGTGGTCGCCGCCGTGGCGCTGCCGTGGTTCGGGGCGATGAGCGAGCGGGTCGGCCGGCGCCGCATGATCCTCATCGGCCTCGCCGCGATGGCCGTCTGGATCTACCCGACGATCCTCGCCGTCGACAGCGGGAACGTCGCGCTCATCGTGCTCGCCTACGTCGTGGGGGCCGTGTTCTTCAGCGTCAGCTACGGGCCGCAGGCGACGTTCATCGTCGAGATGTTCGACGCGAGCGTGCGGTTCAGCGCCGCCTCCACGAGCTTCCAGATCGGCGTGCTGCTCGGTGGCGCCCTCGCGCCGATCATCGCGGCCGCCCTCGTCGAGGCCACCGGCACCGTCGTCTCGGTCGCCGTCTACGTCTGCCTGGTGTCGCTGCTCTCGCTCGGCTGCGTCCTGGGCGTCAGCCGGGCCGCGCTGGCGCGGGGGAGCGCCGACCTGGAGGGAGCCGGGACGTGATCACGACCTACCTCGACGACATCGCCGTCGGCGACACCTCCGTCTCGCGCCGCCGGACGATCACCGAGACCGACATCGTGCAGTTCGCGATGTTCACCGGGGACTGGCACCCGATCCACACCGTCGTGCCCTACGCGGAGGCCGACCCGCGGTTCGGGCAGCGCATCGCGCACGGGGCGCTCGTGATCTCGGTCGCGCTCGGGCTCGTCGAGTTCTGGCCGGAGGCCATGCGCGCCTTCTACGGGCTCGACCGGCTGCGGTTCGTCCACCCGACGCACATCGGGGCCACCCTGCGGGTGGAGACCGAGGTGCTGGCGGTCCGCCCGCGGCCCGACCGCACCGGCGTCGTCACGTACCGCTTCGTCGTGCGCGACGAGGAGGACCACGAGCTCTGCGTCGCCGACCTGCTGGCCCTGGTGGCGGCCCGGCCCGAGGAGGGGGCGGATGGCTGAGCCGGGGATGCACGTCTACCCGTACGCGGAGCGCACGATCGGGCGGGTCCTCGCCGAGAAGGCGCGCCGGGTCGGCGACCGCCCGTTCCTGCGGTGGGAGGGCCGCACCACCACCTACGCCGAGGTCGACCGCCTCACCAACGCCTGCGCGCGGGGCTTCGCCGCGCTGGGCGTCACGGCGGGGACCCGGGTCGCGGTCCTGCTGCCGAACTGCCCGGAGTTCCTGTGGGTGTGCTGGGGGCTGGGCAAGCTCGGCGCGATCGCCGTCCCGCTGAACACCGCGGCCAAGGGCGAGCAGCTGGCGTACTACCTGCGCCAGTCCGGCTCGCGGTGGGCGTGCTGCGACGCGGCGTCGGCCGGCCTGCTCGAGGCCGTGGAGGGCGCGCAGCTCGAGGGCCTGGTGGTGCGCGGCGACGGCGGCGAGGTCGGCGAGCCCGCGGCGGGCCGCCTGCCGCGGCACGACCTGGCGACCGTGGCCGCTGCGTCGGGCGACCCGCTCGACCTCGAGGACGGGCCGGGGCCCGCCGACCCCTTCCTGATCATGTACACCTCGGGCACGACCGGACCGTCCAAGGGCGTGGTCTGCCCGCACTCCCAGGGGCACGCGGTCGGCGAGCAGATGGCCCGGAACTGCGAGTACGGGCCCGACGACGTGCTGCACACGTGCCTGCCGCTGTTCCACGGCAACGCCATCTGGTACTCGGTACACGCCGCCCTCTGGGCGGACGCCTCGATCGCGCTGTACCCGCGGTTCTCCGCCCGCTCGTTCTGGGCCGAGATCCGCGAGTCCGGCGCCACCGCCTTCAACGCCCTCGGCGCGATGGCCAACATCATCTGGCAGCTGCCGGCGTCGGCGGACGACCGCGCGCACACCGTGCGCACCGCCATGATCGTCCCGACCAGCCGCCAGCTGGTCGACGGGTTCCGCGAGCGGTTCGGCATCGTCGTCACCTCGGTGTTCGCCATGACGGAGAACTGCGCGGTCACCGTCCTCGGCCCGCACGACGACCGCGCCAAGGCCGCGTCCGCGGGCCGCGTGCGCGACGACGTGGCCGTCCAGATCACCGACGACGACGGGCTGCCCCTGCCCGCCGGGGAGATCGGGGAGATCTGCATCCGGCCGAACCGGCCCGGGATGATCATGCTCGGCTACCACGAGATGCCCGAGGCGACCCTCGGCGTGATCCGCGACCTCTGGTTCCTCACCGGCGACCGGGGCCACCTCGACGAGGACGCCTACCTGTTCTTCGCCGACCGCAAGAAGGAGGCGATCCGTCGCCGCGGCGAGAACATCTCGGCCTACGAGCTCGAGACCACGCTCTGCCGCCACCCGGCGGTGCACGAGGTCGCGGCGGTCGCCGTGCCGTCGGACCTCTCCGAGGACGACGTCATGGTCTACGTGGTGCGGGCGCCCGGCGCCGAGGCCAGCTACGAGGAGCTCGTCGCGTTCTCGGTCGACCAGATGGCGTACTACATGGTGCCGCGCTACTGGGAGTTCGTGGACGAGCTGCCGAAGACCCCCAGCCTCAAGATCGAGAAGTTCAAGCTGAAGGCGGCCGCGGTGGAGCGCAGGGAGCAGCTGTGGGACAGGGAGAAGGCGGGCATCGCGGTGCGGAGGAACGGGTGACGCCGGTGGAGGTCGTCCTGCGCGACGACGGCGCCGCCGAGATCACGCTGACCCGCGAGCGCGCCCTCAACGCGCTGAGCCCGGACCTGCTCGCCGGGCTGGCCGACGCCGTCGCGCGGGTGATCGCGGCGGGCTGCCCGGTCGCCGTCGTCCGGGGACGCGGGCCCGCGCTCTCGGCCGGCGCCGACCTGCCCCACCTGCTCGGGCTGCTCGACGACCCGGCGGCAGTGCGTGACTACATCGCCTCGATCGGCGCGGTCCTCGACGCCCTCGAGGCGGCGCCGTTCGTGTCCCTCTGCGTCGTCGACGGGTACGGCGTCGCCGGCGGGTGCGAGCTCATGCTGGCGTGCGACCTGGTCGTCGCCAGCAGCGACGCCCGGCTCGGCGACCGGCACATGGAGTACGGGCTGCTCCCCGGGGCGGGCGGGTCGGTGCGGCTGCCCCGGGCGCTGCCCGCGGCGCTGGCCCGGCGGCTGCTCTACACCGGGGAGATCATCGACGGGGACACCGCCGCCGCGTGGGGTCTCGTCGGCTGGAGCGTGCCGCCCGCGGAGGTCGAGCGCACCGTGGCGGACGTGGTCGGGCGGCTGTTGCGGCACGCCCCGACGGCCCTGCGGACGATGAAGGAGCTCGAGGCGCAGGCGCGGGTGCGGCCCTACCGGGACGCCCTGGCCCACGAGGTGGAGGTGGCCGCGGACTACATCGGCCGCCACCCCGACGGCCGCGAGGGGCTGGCCGCCTTCCGGGAGAAGCGCGCGCCGCGCTTCGGCGCCGCGACGTCGGGGGTCGCCCGGTGACCGCCGCCGAGAGCGACACCGCCGCCATGCCCGAGCCCGTCGCCCCCGCCGCCCCCACAGCCCCCGGCGGCCGGGAGGCCGTCCGGGCCGCCACCGCGAGCGTCCTGACCGGCCTCGACGCCGGCCGCTGGCCGTCCAAGCTCCCGGTCCGCGACCGGCTCGCCCTCCTGCTCGACGAGGACAGCTGGATCGAGGACGGGCTCCTGGCCAACGCGGGCCGCGACGACCTGCCCGCCGACGGCGTCCTCACCGGCGTGGGCCGCGTCGAGGGCCGGCGCGTGGCCGTGATCGCGCACGACTACACGGTGAAGGCCGGGTCGTGGGGCGAGCTGGGGTGCGAGAAGCAGGTCCGCATCCTGGAGCGCGCCTACCGCGACCTCCTGCCCGTCGTGTACCTCGTCGACTCCGCGGGCGGCCGGCTCAACGACCAGATGGGTTTCTTCCCGGGTCGGCGCGGGGCGTCGCGCATCTTCCACCTGCAGGTGCGGCTGTCCGGCCGCGTGCCGCAGATCTGCTGCCTGCTCGGGCCGTCCGCGGCCGGCGGGGCCTACATGCCGGCGTTCACCGACTGGGTCGGGATGGTCGAGGGCAACGCGTCGATGTACCTCGCCTCGCCGCGGATCGCCGAGAAGGTGACCGGGGAGGTCACCACGCTCGAGGAGATGGGCGGGGCGCGGATGCACGCAGAGGTCTCGGGCTGCGGCGACGAGGTGTTCGGCACCGACGGCGAGGCGATCGCCGCCGCCCGCCTGCTGCTGGGGTACCTGCCCGGCTCCTACCGGGAGCGCCCGGCGGCCGTCGCCGCGTCCGCCCCGGAGCCGGCCGCGTGGCCCGACGGCCTGGTCCCGGAGGACCCGAACGCGTCCTACGACGTGCTCGACGTGATCGACCGGATCGTCGACGGCGGGTCGTTCTTCGAGGTCAAGCCGCGCTGGGCGACCGAGATGGTCACCGGTCTCGCGCGCCTGGACGGCGAGGTCGTCGGCATCGTCGCCAACCAGCCCTCGGTGCGCAGCGGCGCGATCTTCGTCGACTCGGCCGATAAGGCCGCCCGGTTCATCACCCTGTGCGACGCGTTCAACGTGCCGCTGGTGTTCCTCCAGGACGTCCCGGGCTTCATGGTCGGCGCCGCGGTGGAGCGCCAGGGCATCATCCGGCACGGGGCGAAGATGGTCACCGCGATGGCGTCGGCCGAGGTGCCGCGGTTCACCGTCGTGCTGCGCAAGGCCTACGCGGCGGGCTACTACGCGATGTGCGCGCCGGGCTTCGAGCCGCGGGCGACGCTCGCGCTGCCGACGGCGACGATCGGCACGATGTCGCCGGAGGCGTCGGTCAACGCCATGTACGCGAACCGGATCGCCGGTCTCACCGACGCCGCGGAGCGCGCCGACTTCGTGGCCCGGCGGGTGGCCGAGCAGGAGGCCGAGATGAACCTCCTGCGGATGGGCGCCGACCTCGTCGTGGACGCCGTGGTCGAGCCCGGCGACCTGCGCGCGGAGCTGATCCGCCGCCTCGCCGACGCCGCCGGCTGGGAACGCACCCGCGACCACCGCCACCACTCCGTGAGCCCGGTGTGACCGGCGCGCTCGGCACCGTCTTCGTGGCGAACCGCGGCGAGATCGCGGTGCGCGTGGTGCGGGCCTGCCGGGACCTGGGGCTGCGCTCGGTGACCTGCTACGCCGACCCGGACGCCGGCTCGCCGCACACGGTGCTGGCCGACGCGTCCGTCCGCCTGCCCGGGGACACGGCCGCGGAGACCTACCTCGCCGCGGACGCGCTGGTCAGGACGGCGCTCGCCGCCGGAGCCGACGCCGTGCACCCCGGCTACGGGTTCCTCGCCGAGGACGCGGGGTTCGCCGAGCGGGTGCGGGCGGCCGGCCTGGTCTGGGTCGGTCCCTCGCCCGACGCGATGCGCGCGCTGGGCGACAAGGTGTCGGCCCGCGCCGTGGCCCGCGCCGTCGGCGCCCCGATGGCCGCGGGCACGGACCGGCCGGTCACCGGGCCCGGGGAGGTCGAGGCGTTCGCCGACGAGCACGGGCTGCCGGTGGCCGTGAAGGCGGCGCGGGGCGGGGGTGGGCGCGGCCTGCGCGTGGCGTGGACCCGCGCGGAGATCCCGGACCTCTACGCGTCGGCCGTGCGGGAGGCCGAGCAGGCCTTCGGCGCGGGGGAGTGCTTCGTCGAGCGCTACCTGCCGCGGGCCCGCCACGTCGAGGTCCAGGTGCTCGCCGACGACGCGGGCGGGGTGCTCGTGCTCGGCACCCGCGACTGCTCGGTGCAGCGCCGCCACCAGAAGCTGGTGGAGGAGGCGCCCGCGCCGGGCCTGCCCGACGCCCTGCGGACCGTCCTGCACGACAGCGCGGTCGCGATCTGCCGCCACGCGGGCTACACCGGCGCCGGCACCGTCGAGTTCCTCGTGGGCGCCGACGGCACCGCGTCGTTCCTCGAGGTCAACACGCGGGTGCAGGTCGAGCACCCGGTGTCCGAGGAGGTCACCGGCATCGACGTGGTGGTCGAGCAGCTGCGCATCGCCGGCGGCGCGCGGCTGCCGGTCACGGGCGTGCACCCGGTCGCGGGCCACGCCGTCGAGCTCCGGATCAACGCCGAGGACCCCTCCCGGGGCTTCGTCCCCTCACCGGGCACGGTCGCGCGGCTGCGCCTGCCCGGCGGTCCGGGCGTGCGGGTCGAGTGCGGGGTGGCGGAGGGCTCGTCCGTCGGCCTGGGCTTCGACTCGCTCATCGCGAAGGTCGTCGTGTGGGGCCGCGACCGCGACCAGGCGCTCGCGCGCGCCCGGCGGGCGGTGGCCGAGACCGAGGTCGAGGGCGTCCGCACCGTCCTGCCCGTCCACCGCGACCTCCTGCGTGACGACGCGTTCACCGGCCCGGAGCTGCGGGTGCACACCCGCTGGCTGGAGGAGGAGTACGTGCCGGCGCCCGACGGTCCCGACGTCGGGCGCCGGGCGACCGCGGGGGTGGTCCGCGTGGGCCGCCGCCGGCTCGCCGTCCCGCTGCCCGGGATGCCCTCGATCACGGGGCCGGCCGCCGACGCGGCCCGCGAGGCGCTGACGGGCGCGGGGGACGGGGCCGGCGGCGCCGGGATCCCGCACGACCTCCTCGTGAGCCCCATTCAGGGCAGCGTCGTGCGGGTCCTGGTGGAGGACGGCCGGCACGTCGGCGTCGGGGAGGTCGTGGCGGTCGTGGAGGCGATGAAGATGGAGAACCCGGTCCGGGCCGGCGTCGCCGGCGTCGTCGCGGACCTCGCGGTCGCGGTCGGCGACTCGGTGGCCCAGGACGCGCCGATCTGCCGGCTCGTCGCCGACCCGGCGGCCTGAACCCGCCTGAACCCAGGGGTCGGCCGCGGGGGTCAGCCGGGGAGGCCGAGCCCCCAGCCCACCGCGCCGGCGACGATCATCGCGACGGCCTCGAGCAGGAGCCAGGCGGCGAGCAGGCGGCGCGAGCGCGACCGGGCGCGGCGGCGCGCGATCTGCTCGATGGCGACGTCGATGTCGTCGACCGGGTCGTCGGGGCCGCGCCGCCGGGACGGCGCCGGGTCGTCCGCGGGCTCGTCCGGCTCCTCGGGGAACCAGCCGTCCTCGGTGTCGTCCCGGTCGTCCGGGTCGTCCCACGCGTCCCACTCGACCTCGTCGTCCTCCGGCGCCGGCCGCGGGGTCGCGCGGGGTGGGGTCGCGCGGGGTGGGGTCGTGCGGGGAGGGGTCGGGGGCCCGGCGTCGAGGTCGAGCAGCCGCGTGCCCCGCAACGGCCGGGCGCCGTCGGCCGCGCTGCGCCGGCGCGGCGGCGGCACGGGGTGGAACGGCAGGTCCGCGTCCATCCGGACGCCCCGGGCGGCCGCGAGGAACGCGTCGGCGTCGGCGAGGCGTGTCTCGGGGTCGCGGCTGGTCGCGGCGAGGACCAGCCGGTCCAGGGCCCGCGGGATGCCGGCGACCACCGCCGACGGCGGCGGCACGTCGACGTGCACGTGACGTCGCGCCACCTCGACGGGATCGTCGCCCCCGTGCGGCGCGACGCCCGTGAGCAGTTCGAACAGCACGATGCCGGTGGCGTAGAGGTCGGTGCGGACGTCGGCGCGGCCGTCGGTGACCTGCTCGGGCGCGAGGTAGGCGACGGTGCCGAGCACGACGTCACCGGTCTCGGGATCGCTGGGGTCGGCGGAGTCGGTCCCGGCCTCCCACGCGGCCGCGACGAGGCCGAAGTCCGCCACCTTGACCGTGCCGTCGACGCCGACCAGCACGTTCTCGGGCTTGACGTCGCGGTGCACGAGCCCGCGGTCGTGCGCGACCCGCAGCGCGGTGACCACCTGCTCGACGACCGTCAGCGCCGTCGCCGGGTGCAGGCGGCCCTGCTCGCGCAGGACGTCGCGCAGCGTCCCGCCCTCCACCAGCTCGAGGACCAGGAAGACGGTGCCGTCGGGGTCCCGGCCCTGGTCGTGCACGGCCACGATCCCGGGGTGCGCGAGCCGCGCCGCGGCCCGCGCCTCGCGCTCGAAGCGGCGCACGAACGCGGGGTCGGCGGCGAGCTCCCGGTCGAGGATCTTGATGGCTACCGGCCGCTCGAGACGCAGGTCGTTGCCCCGGTGCACGACCGACATCCCGCCCCGCGCCAGGACGCCGTCGACGCGGTAGCGCCCCTCCAGCACCGACCCCGTGCGGTGGGCGGTGGGTGCGGCCATGCGCGCGATGCTACGAGCCCGGCGCCGACCTGCGGGGATTCTCGCGATCGCGACGCGCGGCCCCCGACGGGTGACGGTCGCCTCGGTGCCCGCCTCTAGGCTCCGCCGCGTGACGACGTTCCTGCTGGTCCCCGGCGCGGGCGGGGTGGCGTGGTACTGGCACCGGGTGGTCGGGGCCCTGCGCCGCGAGGGCCACGAGGCGATCGCCGTCGACCTGCCGGGCGACGACCCGACCGCCGGGATCCCGCGCTACGCCGACGTCGCGCTGGCAGCGCTCGGCGACCGTCCGGAGCCCGTCGTCGTGGGCCAGTCGCTGGGCGGCCCGACGGCGGTGGAGATCGCCCGGCGGGTGCCCGTCCGCCGGATCGTGCTGGTCAACGCCATGATCCCGGCGGTGGGGGAGGGTCCCGGGCAGTGGTGGACCGCGTCCGGCCACCGGGCGGCCAAGGAGGCCGCGGTGCGCGCCGCCGGGCGGGAGGACGCGGGGTTCGACGAGACGTGGGAGTTCCTCCACGACGTGCCGGCCGACGTCGCCGCGGCCGGCGCCGCGCACCAGCGCGAGCAGTGCGACGGCCCGTTCACCGACGGGTGGGTGCTGCCGTCGTGGCCGGACGTGCCGGTGACGGTGGTGGTCGGCCGCGACGACCGGTTCTTCCCCGGCCACTTCCAGATCCGGCTGGCCCGCGAGCGCGCCGGGGTGGAGCCGGTGGTGCTCCCGGGCGGGCACCTGCTCGCCCTGGCCGACCCGGACGCGCTGGTCCGCGTCCTGGTCGATGCCTGACGCGCGGCATTTCGCGGGTCCGACGGCCGTCTCCCGTGGGACAGTGTCGCCCGTGACCGAGTCCATCGCCGCCGTCGTGGGTCACGACATCGAGGTCGTCACGCTCGCCCAGGTCGCCGAGCACCTCGGCGTGCCCCGCACGCGCGTCAGCCAGATGATCAAGCAGGGCCAGCTGCTCGGGGTCCGCGAGGGCGACCGGTGGCTGGTGCCCGCCGCGTTCCTCGTCCAGGGCGCGGTGGTCAAGGGCCTGCCCGGCACCATCCAGGTCCTGCGCGACGGGGGCTACGCCGACGCCGAGATCCTGCGCTGGCTCTTCGCCGACGACGAGTCGCTGCCCGGCATGCCGATCGACGCGCTGCGCTCCGACCGCGGGCGCGAGGTCAAGCGCCGCGCGCAGGCGATGGCGTTCTGAGGAGCCCGCGGGCGGCGTCGCCGAGCACGCCGTGCGCCCGCAGCGCGGCGACCACCCGCACCGCGCGGCGCGGACCGAGCCGGCGCACGAGCCCGGGGCCGGTGAACGCCCGCACCCGGTCGTCGCCGTCGGTCGGGGTGATCTCGAGCAACGTCGGGGCGTCCCCGGCGACGCCGGCCTCGGCGCACCAGTCGACGACGCGGTAGTCGCGCAGCGGCAGCACCTCGAGACCCGTCCCGGCCACCGCCGCGGCGACCGCGCGGCACCGCGCGCACGACGCCTCGAAGGCGAGGACGAGCTCGGTCACGCAGGGATCGTGTCAGCTCTGCGGACCAGGCGGGTCCCGATCGCGCGGGCGAGGTGCGGCAGCGCGACCGCCGCGCGCCGCCCGTTCCCGACCGCCACCCGACGGCGCAGCACGTCGTAGTCGGCGGCGACGATCTCGTCGAGGATGCCGCCGTAGAGCACGTGCGCGGTGCGCACGCACGGCCGTGACACGGGGTGGAGCAGGGGGATGCCGCGCTCGGCGCGGCGGTAGACCGCCCGTGTGCGGGCCACCAGGTGCGCCATCGCCCGCCGCACCCGCGCGTCGGTGTGGCCGGTGGCCCGCGACCACACCAGCAGGTCGCGGTCGACGCCGAAGGCGGCCAGCTCCTCGCCGGGCAGGTAGACGCGCCCGCGGTCGAGGTCCTCGCCCACGTCGCGCAGGAAGTTGGTCACCTGGAACGCGACGCCGAGGTCCGCCGCGTAGGGAGCGGCCTCCTCGCGGGGGACGACGGTGCCGAGGACGGGCAGCACCTGCAGCCCGATGACCGCGGCCGAGCCGTGGACGTAGCGGGCGAGGTCGTCGAACGTCGGGTAGTCGGTGACGGTGAGGTCCATGGCCATCGAGTCCATGAAGTCCTCGAGGTGGCGGTGCTCGATGCCGTGGCGGGCCACCGTGTCGGCCAGCGCGGCCACCACCGGCTCGCCCTCGTCGACGAGCGTGCGCGGGTCGGTGCCGGCCAGGCCGCGGCGCATCCGGGCGCGGACCTCCTCCAGCCGGCGGGCCACCGCGGCGGGGGAGGCGTCGGCGTCCGGGTCGTCGACGACGTCGTCGGCCATCCGGGCGAACCCGTAGAGCGCGTGGATCGCGGGCCGCTGGGCGGGCGCGAGCAGGCGCGTGGCCAGGAAGTACGTGCGGCCGTGGGCGGCGTTGAGGGCCCGGCACCGCGTGTAGGCGTCGCGCAGGGCGGGGTCGGTGATCCCGGCGGCGTCCAGCTCGGTCGTGCTCACCGCTTGTTCACCCGGTGATCCGCTGCGCCGCGAGCTTGCCCGACACCAGCACCGTCGGGACCCCGACGCCCGGCGTCGTCCCGCACCCGGCGAGCACGACGTTGCCCTCGCCGCGCACGAGGTTGCCCGACCGGAACGGCCCGGTCTGGGCGAAGGTGTGCGCCGCCGAGAACGGGGTGCCGGCGGCGAGCCCGAGCGCGGACCAGTCGGCCGGGGTGATGAGGTGCTCCACCACCGGCTCGCCGAGCTCGATCCCGCGGCCGGCGAGGACCCCGGCCAGCTCGTCGCGGTAGCGCGGCCCGATCCGGGCCCAGTCCAACGGCGCGACGTCGGTGTTCGGGCAGGGCGCCAGCACCGACACGTACTCGTGCCCGGCCGGGGCGAGGGACGGGTCGGTCGCGGTCGGATGGGTGATGAGCAGCGACGGGTCCGACATCAGCCGGCCCTCGGTGATGATCTCGTCGAACGTGCCGGCCCAGGCGTCGCCGAACGAGATGGTGTGGTGGCCGAGGCCGGTGCCCGCCGGCACGCCCGCGTGCCACACGTACGCCGACGGCGACCAGCGCAGCGGTACCGGCCGCCGCGGGGACCGTCCGAGCAGGGCGTGGGCGGCGGGCAGGTCGGTCGACAGGACGACGGCGTCGGCGGGGAGGCGGTCGCCGTCGGCGCCCGGGTCGCCGGTCGGCACGGTGCGGATCGCCCGCACGCGCCCGCCGGAGCGCTCGAGGCCGGTGACGGTGGTGCCGTAGCGGAACTCGGCGCCCGCGTCGGCCGCGGCGTCGGCGAGGGCCTGGGGCAGCGCGCGCACGCCGCCCTTCGGGAACGAGACGCCGGCGATCGTGTCCATGTAGGCGATGACGGCGTAGGCGGCCAGGGCCCGGGCCGGCGGGACCCCCGCGTACAGCGCCTGGAAGGAGAAGATCCGCCGCAGGCGCTCGTCGCCGAGGAAGCTCGCGATCTTCGGGCCGAGCCGGCCGAAGCCGCCCAGCAGCCCCAGCCGTGCGAGCTCGGGGGAGAGGACGTCGAGCGGCGTGTCGAAGTTGGCGTCGATGAACGTCGCCATCTGCACCCGGTAGAGCTCGGTGAGCCAGGCCCGCAGCCGGCGGTAGCCGTCGGCGTCCGCGGCCGAGACCTTCTCCCGGATCTCCTGCTCCATCGCGCCCGGCTCGGTGTGCACGTCGATGGCGCTGCCGTCGGCGAACCGCGCGTGGTAGGCGGGGTGCAGGTCGACCAGCTCGAGGCGGTCACCCAGCTTCTCGCCGACCGCGGCCAGGGCCTCCTCGACGAGCTCCGGCATCGTGATGACCGTCGGCCCGGTGTCGAGGTGGAAGGTCCCGCCGCCGCCGGGCAGGTCGAGGCGCCCGGCGCGGCCGCCCGGGGTGGGGTCGCGCTCGACGACCGTCACGCGGCGTCCGGCGCCGAGCAGGTGCAGCGCGGTGGCGAGCCCGGCGAGGCCCGCGCCCACCACGACGACGTGGTCGGTGGGCGACCGGACGGTGCGGGTCACCGGGCGCGCCGGGTGGCCGCCACGGCCAGGTCCGCGAGCCGGTCGGGCGCGGGGGCAGCCAGCTCCGGGGCCTCGGCGATCGCCGCGAGGGCGGACGCCGTCAGGTCGGCGATGCGCCGCTCGACGTCGTCGACGACGCCGAGCGCGACGAGCGCGTCCCGGGCCGCGGCGACCCCGTCGGCGTCGAGGTCGGGGTTGCCGACCGCGCGCTCGACCACGGCGGCGGTCTCCCGGTCCGGGTGCGCGCGGGACAGCGCGACGAGCAGGGTGAGCTTGCCCTCGCGCAGGTCGTCCCCGGCGGGCTTGCCCGTCACCGTGGGGTCGCCGAAGACGCCGAGGACGTCGTCGCGCAGCTGGAAGGCGATGCCCAGGTCGGTGCCGTAGCGGCGCAGCGCGCGCACCGTCGCGTCGTCGGCCCCCGCGAGCGCGGCGCCGAGGTGCAGCGGGCGCTCGACCGTGTAGGCGGCGGTCTTGTAGCGGCTGATGCGCAGCGCGGTCTCCGGGCTGGAGTCCGAGGCCGCGTGCCCGCGGATGTCGAGGAACTGGCCGCCGAGCACCTCGGTGCGCATCGCCTGCCACACCGGGCGGGCCCGCGCGAGGGCGGCGGGGTCGACGCCGGACTCGTGGAGCATGTCGTCGGACCACGCCAGCGCGATGTCGCCCAGCAGGATCGCCACGGCGGCGCCGAAGCGGGCGGGGTCGCCCGCCCAGGCCGCGTCCGTGTGGCGGCGGGTCCAGCGGGTGTGCACGGTCGGTGACCCGCGGCGGGTGGCCGAGTCGTCGATGAGGTCGTCGTGGACGAGCGCGCAGCCCTGGATCAGCTCGAGCGCGCTCACCGCGCGCAGCACCGCGGACGGGTCGTCCCGGCCGCCGGCGGCGCGCCAGCCCCACCACGCGAACGTCGGGCGCAGGCGCTTGCCGCCGTCGAGCACGAAGCGGGTGAGGTCGTCGGTGGCGTCGGCGAACTCCTCACCCACCTCGACGGCACCCGGACGGCGCCCGTGCAGGTAGTCCGCGAGCGCGGCCGTCACGGCACCGGGGAGGTCGTGCTCGAGGGCCTCGAGCTCGTCCGGACCCCCGGCCTCGCCGAAGGGGTCGTGCGGTCCGCTGCCGACCGTCGTCGACGTTCCGCCGACCGTCATACGCGCTCTTCCCTCCCGGTGGGATGCCCTGCCGGACCGAGGGTAGGTGCGGACGGCGGAACCGGCTGATCGGGCGGTCCCGGTCACAACGGACCTCCGCACGGACGCCGTGTCACCGTAGGGTCGTCGGATGGCTACTGTGACGGAGCGCATCCAGCGCGGGGTGCCCACGTTCTCGGCCGAGTTCTTCCCGCCCAAGGACGACGAGGGCGAGGCGACGCTCTGGCGGACCATCCGTGAGCTCGAGCCGCTCGATCCGGCCTTCGTCTCGGTCACCTACGGGGCGGGCGGCTCCAGCCGCGACCGCACGATCCGGACCACCGGGCGCATCGCCACCGACACCACGCTGACGGCGATGGCCCACCTCACGGCCGTGGACGCGTCGCTCGACGACCTGCGGCAGGTGATCGGCTCCTACGCCGCGGCGGGCATCAGCAACGTGCTCGCGATCCGCGGCGACCCTCCCGGTGACAAGGACGCCGACTGGGTGCCGCACCCCGCCGGGCTGAGCTACACCGAGGAGCTGGTGCACATGGTGCGCCGCCTCGGCGGGTTCTGCGTCGGCGTGGCCGCGTTCCCGTACCTGCACCCGCGGAGCGAGGACGAGGACTCCGACACCCGGTTCTTCCTCCAGAAGGTGAAGGCCGGCGCGGAGTTCGCGATCACCCAGATGTTCTACGACGCCGACCAGTTCCTCCGGATGCGCGACCGCATCGCGGCGGCCGGCTGCGAGATCCCGATCATGCCGGGACTGATGCCGGTGACGACGCCGAAGTCCGCCGAGCGCGGGGCGGACTTCTCCGGCGCGCCCCTGCCCGCGGTGATGTCCGAGCGTCTCGACCCGCTGGTCGACGACAAGGACGGCTACCGCGAGGCGGGCATCGACCTGTGCGTGGAGCTCTCGCAGCGGATGTTCGACGAGGGCGTCGGCAACATCCACTACATCAGCATGAACCGCTCGCCGGCCGTGGTGGAGGTCGTGCGGCGGCTCGGTCTGGTGCCCTCCTCGGGCTGACCTGCCCCCGCCGCTGGGCCGTCCAGGCCTAGCGGCGGGCGCGGGTGCGCAGCTGCGTGCGCGAGGACATCGCGAGCACCACCACGATCGCCACCGCCACGGCGACCACCGCGAGCAGCAGCAGCGCCCACAGGATCCACGACGGCGCGTGCGGGTCCGGGTACTCGACCACCGCGTTGACGTCGGTGACCGTGCCGGGCTGGAACGTCCAGCTGATGACGCCGTTGGTCGCCGTGCCGTCGGTCTGGCGGACGGTGCCCGGGAACGCCATCTTGAGCTGGACGTCCGAGCTCTCCGGCGTCACCCGCGTGAGGTCGACCTGCCCGGAGACCACCACGCGGTCGCCCGCCCGGCGCAGCTGTACCCGGATCGCCTGCTGGCTCGCCGGGCTGATGGCCGGCAGCACGCGGGTCACGTCGTCGAACGTGAGGTCCTCGAAGCGCAGCCGCGAGCCGATGTACCCGTCCTGCTCGTAGCGCTCGACCGCGACGTCGCCGCTGAGGTCCTCGGGCACCGTCAGCGGCGGGCCCTGGCCGTTCGGCGCCCCGTCCGGGGTCGCGACGTCGACGACGCCGGACACGCGGTCCTCGGGCGAGACCGCCAGGCCGGCCCGGACCCGTACGCACCCGGCGCCGAGTACCCCGACCAGCGCGAGCAGCACCGCGAGCAGGACGAGCGAGCGGCGCCCGCCGCGACGTCGCGTCGCGCGGGCGGCGGGGGTGGGCTCGTGGGTCGGTGGGGGAGCGCTCGCGGGCACCCCGGCATGGTGCCAGGCGTCCCCGACGGCGGCGGTCGGGCGGCGCCGGGGCGCGCCGTCAGGCCCGGTGGCGGGGCCCACCGGCCCGGCCCGGCCCGGAGGCGGGCGGGGGGTCGGCGACGAGGTCGCCCGGGGGCGGCGGCGCCGTGCCCGGCGGGTCGAGCGGGAGCGCCCGCCCGAGCACGGCGAACGGCCGCGGGTCGCTGGTGAAGCGGTGGTGGCGCAGGACGTCGCGGAAGCCGAGGCGGCGGTAGAGCGACCAGGCCCGGTTCGGGTCGTCGGCCTCGGGCGTCGAGAGCAGGACGTGGCGGCTCGTCGGGTGCACCAGCAGCCGCCGGGCCAGGGCCTCGCCGACCCCGCCGCCCTGGACGTCCGGCCGCACGTGCAGCTCGGTGAGCTCGAAGTAGTCACCGAGGACGGCGTCGGCGAGGGCGCGGCCCGCGTCGCCCCGGGCGAGCAGCCCGCGCCGGACCTCCTCGAACCACCACTGGCCGCGCGCCCCCGGGTAGCCGTAGGCGACGCCCCACAGCGACCGGTCGGGGCCGAACGCCCCCACGGCGTGCCACCCCTGGCGGCGCGAGTGCTCGGCCCACATGGGGCGGCGCTGGCGGACCGTCCCGGGCGGGTAGGCCATCGCGTCCACGTAGACGCCCAGCGCCTCGTCGAGCCGGGCCGCGAGGTCCTCGCGGCTCAGGTCGACGACGGAGACGCGCGCGGGCGCGGCGGTCACCGTCCTGCTCCCGCGCGGGGTGAGGGGGAGACGGGCACACGCCCATCTCACCACGCCACGCACCCGGGTCCACCCTCTCGGCGTCACCTCATCGACGGTCGCGCCGTCGCCCGCCCGGCCGACTTGACGACCCCGATCCGAACGGGTTCACTGGACCGCATCGAACACATGTTCGATCGACTCGGACGGCGGGGCGGGGGAAGCGCCCCGCCGTCCGGGACAGCCGCCGGCTCCCCACGGTGGCAGGCCCCCGCTCGGCCCCAGCCACGGGCCGAGGAGCACGAGCCGCCGTGGAGGACGCATCGTGGTTCGCAGTCCCTCGCCGGTCCAGGTCCGCTGTGCGGACGGCGACCCCGTCGAGTTCCATCGCCGCCCCAACCGGCGCGACAGTCACTACCTGGTCACCGAGGTGCAGGAACGCTGGATCGAGGAGTCCCGGTGGCCGTTCCTCTCGGCCATGCCCGTCGGGGGCGACCGGTGCCGCTGCTGGCGCGTGCTCGCGCAGCGCACCGACGAGCCGCACCTGCCGCCGGGCGAGTTCGTCCTGCGCATGCGCTCGGGTCCCGGTGTGTGGGACCTGCGCTGGGCCGGGGTCTGACCCGGCCCGCCCTCGTCCGCCCCTGCCCGACCCCCCGCTGCGAGGAGTCACCGTGACCAGCGCTCTCGTCCTGCCCGGCCTGTTCGACACCACCCCGACCGACGCCGGCCACCCCCCGGTCGGCGTGCCGGACGGGTCCTCGGGCGGGCGGCACCCCGCGCCGCCCGCCGGGGACCCGGCCGTCCCGACCGTGTCCTCCGCCCCGGCGCCGCGGGGCAACACACCGCGCGGGGCGCGGACCGAGCCGGCGCCGGCCCCTCCGTCGCCGCCCCCGTCGCGCACGGTGGTGCAGCTGCTCGGTGCGGCCCGCGACGAGCTGCGCGCGGCGCAGGCCGAGGGCGACCCGGCCGAGCGCTTCCGCTCCGCGCACCTCGGGGCGCTGCGGGCCGCCGCGGCCGTGCTCGCCCTGCGGGCCCGGGCCCGCCGGTCGTCCCGCCCCACCGACGCCTGGACGCTGCTGGCGTCCGTCGCGCCGGAGTACGGCGAGTGGGCGGCGTTCTTCTCCGCGCACTCGGCCACGCGCTCGGCGGTCGAGGCCGGCGTGCGGGGGCGGGTGTCCCAGCGCGACGCGGACGACATGGTGCGCCAGGCGGACCTGTTCCTGGCCCTGGTCACCCGCACGGTGGCCGGCCGGACGCGCTGAGGCGTCCGTCGGCGACCGAGGTCAGGCGTCCGGCACGTGGCGGGCGCGGGCGCGCGGCGAGCGCTTCGAGCGCGACCGCACGATCCGCCCCAGCAGGGCGTCGAACTGGCTGGCGATCTCCCGCGCGCCGGGGGTGTCCCAGCGCTGGATCGGCACCCCGGCGCCCTGGGCTTGCTGCACCGCGCTGCGGTCGGGCAGCACCCCCGAGAGCACGAGCGGGCCGAAGAGCTCGCGCAGCTCGCCGACGCGGAACTCGTGCTCGGACGAGCGTGAGCGGTACTTGTTCACCAGCACGCCGAGGGGCTGGAGGTCCGGGTTGTGCTCGCGCTCGGCCTGCACCGCCTCGAACGCCCGCTGCACGCCGGACACCGCGAAGATCGTCGGCTCGGTGACGAGCACGGCGCGGTCCACCGCGACCAGGGCGGAGCGGGTGAGCTGGCCCAGCGAGGGCGGGCAGTCGATGAGCACGAGGTCGTACTCGGCGATGCCGGTCTCGGAGACGCCCTGCCCGTCCTGCGGGAGGGCGGCGAGCAGGCGCGCGAGACGTCCGAGGCGCTGCGAGTTCGGGTCGGGGTGGTTGTGGCGCTCCACGTCCTCGGACCCCACGAGGACGTCGACGTCCTCGCCCCACGAGCTCGGCGCGATCGACGAGGCCAGCACGGCCGCCGACGGGCGCTCCATCGCCTGCGCGATGGTGGTCTCGGTGGCTTCGGGCTCGAGGGCCGTGGTCGCGTTGCCCTGGGGGTCGAGGTCGACCACCAGGGTCCGCAGGCCGGCCCGCAGGGCGGACCCGGCCAGACCCAGGACGACCGTCGTCTTCCCGACGCCACCCTTGAGGCTCAGGACCGCCGTGACGTGCACGGGGGGAACGTACCGGCCGGACGCGGCACCTGCCGGTGCGCCCGCTCACGCGTCACACGTTCTACGGTGTCGCCGTGAGTCGCGCCGCGTCGTTCGCCCCGGTCGACGTGGTCGCGCGCACGCTGCGCGTGGAGCTGACCGCCGCACGGTCCCGTCGCGGCGGCGCGGCGCCCCGGGTCCTCGACGTGGGCGGCGGGAGCGGCACCTGGGCGGTGCCGCTCGCCGCCGACGGCTGCGACGTCACCGTGGTCGACTCGAGCGCCAACGCCCTGGCCGTGCTGCGCAGCCGTGCCCGCGACGCCGGGGTGGACGCCGGGGTGCACGCGATCCAGGGCGACGTCGACGCGCTGGTCGACGCCGTCGGGGCCGCCGACGCCGACCTGGTGCTCGGTCACGGCCTGCTCGAGTACGTCGACGACCCCGCCGAGGCGTGCCGGGCGCTCGCCGCGGCCACCGCCCCGGGCGGCGCGGTGTCGCTGCTCGTCGCCGGCCGGTTCGCCGCCGTGCTCTCCCGCGTGGTGGCCGGGCGGCTCGCCGAGGCGCGCCAGGTGCTGGTCGACCCGGCCGGCCGCTGGGGGCCGGACGACCCGCTGCGCCGGCGCATGGACGTCGAGGAGATCCGCACCATGGTCGAGGCCGGCGGCCGGCTCGCCGTCGAGCGGGTGCAGGGCCACCGGGTGCTGGCCGACCTCGTGCCCGACGGCGTGCTCGAGCCGGGCGGTGCGGGTGGCGACCCTCTGGCCGAGCTCGAGGACATCGCCGCGGGCACGCCGCCGCTGCGCGACATGGCCTCGCGGCTGCACGTCCTCGCCCGGCGGCCGAGCTGAGCCGGGACCTCCCCCCGCCGGTCGCGCGCGACGCGACCGGCGACGACACCGGATGCAGTGTCCTCCACGTCGACATGGACGCCTTCTACGCCGCGGTCGAGCTGCGGTCGCGGCCCGAGCTGCGTGGCCGCCCGGTGATCGTCGGCGGGGGCCCGGAGCGCGGGGTCGTGCTCTCGGCCAGCTACGAGGCGCGCGAGTACGGCGTGCGCTCGGCGATGCCGTCGGCGCGAGCCCACCGCCTCTGCCCGCAGGCCGTCTTCCTGCGGCCCGACTTCTCCACGTACGCCGAGGTCTCCCGCGGGGTCATGGCGGTGTTCCGGGCGGTGACCCCGCTCGTGCAGCCGCTCAGCCTCGACGAGGCCTTCCTCGACGTGTCCGGGGCGCTGCGCCGGCTGGGCACCACGCCGCTCGGCGTCGCTGCCGCGATCCGCGAGGAGGTCGCGGCCACGCAGGGGATCACGTGCTCGGTCGGGGTGGCGTCGACGATGTTCGTGGCCAAGCTGGCCTCGCGCGTCGCCAAGCCCGACGGGGTGCACCTCGTCCCGGCCGACGGCGTCCGCGCGTTCCTCGACCCGCTCCCGGTCGGCGCGCTGTGGGGTGTGGGGGAGCGGACCGCGGAGGTGCTCGGCCGCCACGGCATCACCACCGTCGCCGACGTCGCCGCGGCCGGGATGACCACGATGCGCCGCGCGGTCGGTGACGCCCACGCCGCCCACCTGGTCGCGCTCGCCCACGGCGTCGACGAGCGCCGCGTCGACCCGCACGGCCGCGAGAAGTCCGCCGGCGCCGAGGAGACGTTCGCCCGCGACCTCGTCGACCCGGCGGTGCGGCGCCGCGAGCTCCTGCGGCTGGCCGACCGCGCGGCCCGGATGCTGCGCCACCGCGGGGTGCGCGCCCGGACCGTCGCGCTCAAGGTCCGCTTCGACGACTTCACGACGATCACGCGCAGCCGGACCCTGCCGGCGCCGACCGATCTCGCGCGGGATCTGCACGCCACCGCCGTCGATCTCCACGACGCGCTCGGCGACATCGCGCCCGTCCGCCTGCTCGGCGTGCGCGGCGAGGGCCTGGTCCCGGCCGACCGCGCGCCCGAACAGATCGTGCTCGGCGAGCCCGAGCACGGGTGGTCCGACGCGGAGCGCGCCGCTGACCAGGCGCGATCGCGGTTCGGTGTGGCGGCCGTCCGCCCGGCGAGCCTGCTCGGCGACGCCGATCCCTCCCGGGCGCGCTCGCCGGTCGAGGCTGCGGATCCCGGGCGTCGTCGTCACCCACCGCAGCCGGGCGTGTCCCGAGCGGGGTCGGTACCGGAGCCGAACGGATGATCGAGAGCACGACACGCCGGTCCGGGTAGTGGGAGTGCCGACGGACTCGTACGATGGTGCCCGGGACATCAGGACGATGCCCGCCAGACCTCCCGAGGTCGGGCGAATTTCCTTTCCGGTGCCGGAGGATGAACATGCCGCTCTCCGAGCACGAGCAGCGTCTGCTCGAGCAGATCGAGCGCGCGCTCTACGACGAGGACCCCAAGTTCGCGTCGACCGTGCGCGGAGGCAAGCTCCGACGTCCGTCGCGTCGGCGCCGCATCCAGGGCATCGCCCTGTTCCTGGTCGGCATCGTGGCGCTGGTCCTCGGCGTCGTGATCTTCCAGACCTCCGTCCCCGGGATCATCGTCAGCGTCCTCGGGTTCCTCGCGATGTTCGGCGGCGCCGTCCTCGCGATCACGTCCTTCGGGGCGCGCAAGAAGGAGGCCGCCGCCGAGGGCGCCGCCGCCGGCGCGGCCACCGAGAAGGAGCGCAGCCGCTTCACCTCCCGCATGGAGGAGCGCTTCCGCCGCCGCTTCGAGCAGGAGTAGCGCCGACACGATCACCCGACGCGCCGTCGACCCACACGGGTCGGCGGCGCGTCGTCGTTCCCGGCCCCGGTTCCGAGCGAGGGGCACCCTCGCTCGGATAGACGGGCGAGGGGCGCCCCCCACCCAGGACGCCCGCGCCGAACGGCACGGTTCGCATGATCGTCGGCGCAGGCGGCCTGCCGAACGTGCTTCTCGCCCGGCCGGTGCCCGTGGCGTCCGCCCACCCCATCGCGCCCCACGCCGAGGAACGAACGGGGACTTCGCGCGCGTAGAAGCAGCGAACGGGCCGTTCGCTGCCACGCGAGGTGTCGGGGCGGCCCCACCCCGCCCCACCAGACGCCCCACCCGGCCCCACCACGTCGCCCCACCACGTCGCCCCACCCGGAAATGAACGGGGAGTTCGCGCCCCTAGAAGCAGCGAACGGGCCGTTCGCTGCCACCGAGAGGCACGGGGCGTCCCACCCCACCGCGCCCCACCGGCCGGGCCGGGCGCCCCCCACCACGCCCCACCGGGCGCCCCCGGGACCGGGATCGGCCTGCTCCGGGGCGTTCGAGCGGCGTGTCGGCGCGCTCCGGAGGGGTCGGGAGGTCATGGTCACCCACCGGCCCCCCACACGTCCCCCACCTCTCCCCACCGCGCCTGACCAGGCACGACTCCCTCGATCGGGGATCACGACGCGCGCGTGGTGGTTTGTCGGTGGGGAGTGGTGGGGTATGGTGGTGAGCAGTGGGGCGGCAGGGACCTCACCGGGGAGGTGGGGCCGTGTTCCTCGGCACCCACACCCCGAGATTGGACGACAAGGGCAGGTTGACCCTGCCCGCCAAGTTCCGTGACGAGCTCGCAGGGGGGTTGATGATCACGAAGGGTCAGGACCACTGCCTCTACGTGTTCCCCCGCGACGAGTTCGAGCAGATGGCCCGCAAGGTGGCCGAGGCGCCGTTCACCGACGAGCGGGTGCGCGCGTACCAGCGCTACCTGTTCGCCGGCACCGACGAGCAGCGTCCGGACTCCCAGGGCCGCATCCCGATCACGGCCGAGCTGCGGCGCTACGCCGGGCTCGACCGGGAGTGCACCGTCATCGGGGCGGTCAGCCGCCTCGAGATCTGGGACACCGCGGCCTGGGCCCGCTACCAGGACGAGCACGAGGCCGACTACGCCCAGGCCCAGCAGGAAGTGCTGCCGGGCGTCTTCTGACGCCGACCGCACCGACGACAAGCGAACACACGGCGCCCGACGCGGGGCGCCACGGTCCGGTGCCGTGAGGCCCCGGTCCGGAGGGCGACGGCCCTGGCGCACCTTCCCCGGCGCCAGGTCCGTCGATCTCCGGGCCGGGACGTGACGGCACCGGGCCTCGAGGACACGCACGGACGCGGCGGGCACCGGGCCCGCGGGTCACGAGTCGGTGAGGGGGTCGGGTGGACGAGCAGCAGGCGGGCGGTCCCGTCGACCAGCCCCACGTCCCCGTCCTGCTGCAGCGCATCCTCGACCTCTTCGAGCCTGCCCTGGCCGACCGCGACGCGGTGCTCGTCGACGCCACCCTGGGGGCCGCCGGCCACTCCGCCGCGCTCCTTTCTCAGCACTCGAGACTCACTCTTGTGGGTGTTGATAGAGACGAGTCGGCGCTGCGGCTTGCCCGAACGCGTCTCGCGCCCTACGCCGATCGGACCCACCTCGTCCAGGCCGTCTTCGACGCGCTGCCCGACGTCCTCGACGACCTCGGGTACGACGCGGTGCAGGGCGTGCTGTTCGACCTCGGCGTCTCGTCGATGCAGCTCGACGAGACCGACCGCGGCTTCTCCTACGCCCGCGATGCGCCCCTGGACATGCGCATGGACCCGTCGACGGGCCCGACCGCGGCGGACGTCCTCAACACCTACGCCCCGGGCGACCTCGTCCGGGTGCTCCACGACTACGGCGAGGAGCGCGCGGCCCGACGCATCGTCGAGGCCGTCGTGCGGGCCCGGCGGCGGGCTCCGTTGCGCACCAGCGCGGAGCTCGTCGCCCTCCTCGAGCAGGCGATCCCCGCCGCGGCCCGCCGCACCGGCGGCCACCCGGCCAAGCGCACGTTCCAGGCGCTGCGGGTGGAGGTCAACGGCGAGCTGGACGCGGTGGCCGCCGCGGTGCCGGCCGCGGTGGACGCCCTCGCGGTCGGCGGGCGGGTGGTCGTCATGTCGTACCAGTCCCTCGAGGACCGGATCGTCAAGCGCGTGCTGGCCGAGCACACCCGCTCGAAGGCGCCGCCGGACATGCCGGTCGTCCGCCCCGAGGACGAGCCCGACCTGCGCCTGCTCACCCGCGGCGCGGAGAAGGCGAGCGAGGACGAGATCGCCGCGAACCCCCGGGCGGCGTCGGTGCGGCTGCGGGCCGCGGAGCGAGTGCGGAGTGCGGCATGAAGCGAAGCGGAACTGACGCGGAGGGTCGAGCATGAGCACCGCGACGCTGTCCGGTCCCCGGACCACCTCTCGGACCACCTCACGGACCGACACCCGCCGGACGCCGGCCCCCGCGCGGCGGACGACGTCGACCGCCCGCCCCGCGCCCCGGACGGCGACCCCCACCGCGGACCCCAAGGCCGGGACCGCGCCGTTCGTGCTGCTCATCATGGTGCTGCTCACCGGTGGCCTGGTGGCGACGCTGTGGCTCTCCACCGCCGCGGCCGCCGACTCCTACCGGCTCGACGAGGCCCGGCAGGTCGCCCGCGACCTCTCCGAGCAGAGCGAGCGGCTGCACCGGGACGTCGAGGCCGCGCAGTCGGCCCCCGCGCTGGCCGCCGCGGCGCGGGCTCAGGGGATGGTGCCGGCCGGCGAGCCGGCGGTCCTGCTGGTCCACCCCGACGGGTCGTCCCAGGTGATCGGCGACCCGCGGCCCGCCCAGGCGGTCGCGCCGCCGGCCGCGCCGACGCCCGCCCCGGTCGTGCCGCCCCAGCAGCAGACCCCGCAGACCCCGCAGCAGCCCGGCGCCCAGGCGGCCACCGACGGGCAGCCCGCCCCCGCACCGGCCGGGGCGGCGTCCGCGGAGGACCGGCTGGTCGCCGTCCCCGACGGTGAGCAGCAGCCCGGTCAGCAGACCCAGCAGGACCTCGACACCGGCGCGACCCTCCCGGCCGGGCAGTGATGGCCCGCGGCGCGGCGACGCTGAGCCGGCCGCCGGCCCGCGGCCCGGGCGGG
>NZ_BAABHO010000059.1:0-30917 GCF_039542135.1 Actinomycetospora chlora | reverse complement strand
GGCCGGACCGGGCACCGGCGGGCGTCCCGCGGGACGACCCGGCGGGCCGGGCTGCGGCTGCTGGGGCTGCCCCGGCTGCGGCTGCGGCCGCGCGTGCTGCGGCTGGCCCGGCTGGGGACGGGGCCGCGGCCTCGGGCCGGGCGGCACGCCCGGCTGCTGCTGCGTCGGCTGGGGCTGGCCCGGCTGCTGCTGCGTCGGCTGCGGGGAGGGCCGGCGCTTGTCGCGCGGCACCGGCGACGGCGCCGGATCGACACCCCGCCCGTCCTCGGGCGCGCGCCGGCGTCCGGACGCGGGCCGCGCACCGTGGGTCTCGTCGCCCTGGTTCCGCCGCGACAGCGACGACGTGCGCACCCAGCCCGCGGGCAGGTCGCCGCCGAGCGCCACGGCCGGCCGCGACGCCGCCGCGGCCACCGTGGCCGCCGCCGTCGCCTCGGCCATGGCTGGCATCCCGACCGGCGGGGACTGGGGCACCGGCGAGCGGCGCGTCGAACTCCCGGCCGCCAGCAGCGCGTCGAGCGCCGCGCGCTCGAGCGACTCGGTGGTGACGCCCGACCGGCCGTCGGGCAGCACCGGCGCCGGGTCGATCGCGGGCTTGCGCCCGACGATCCGCTCGACCAGGCACAGGACCGGCGGCGCGAGGCAGGCGGCCAGCGCGACCGCGGGCCACAGCAGCACGGCGGGCGTCGCGTAGCCCTGCATGATCGCCAGCACGATCGCGGCGGCGAGCAGGAGCGCCCATTGGAGGTGGCGCCGGAACGTCAGGATGTGGTCCGCGCTCGACGACAGGCCCTTGGGCGTGACGACGAAGCGGGCCGGCAGGCGCAGGATCGTGGCGATCAGCGACGCCGCGAAGATCGGCGCCGCGAAGATCGACATCAGCATGCCCTTGACGCCCGAGGAGCCCTCGGCCTCGTAGGGGCTGACGTTGTACCGCCGGTTGCGCAGGTAGACCCACAGCTGGAAGGCCGTGGCGTCGATGTAGAGCGCGAGCCAGAGCTGCACCGGCACGACCACGCCCTGGACGCCCAGGGCGAGGAAGAGGCAGGCGTTGACCGCGCCGAGCACCCAGCCGATGGCCATCGACGGGTAGAAGGTCGTGATGAGGATGTAGTGCAGCGCGCGGCCCGGCGACAGGCGCGGCAGCCGCAGCAGCATCTCCTTGAGCAGCACCTCGAACGTGCCGCGCGACCAGCGCATCTGCTGGCTGAAGAAGTCGCCCCACGAGGACGGGCCCTCGCCGACGGCGAGCACGTCGGGCGTGTAGACCGACTTCCACCGGCGCCCCGAGCTCGGGTTGCGCCGCGTGTGGAACTTCAGGCCGGTGGCCATGTCCTCGGTGATCGAGTCGGACAGGCCCCCGACGCCCTTGAGGGCGCTGATGCGGATGGCGTTGTTGGTCCCCACCAGCATCGCCGCGTTGTAGCGGTTGGCCGCGCGCTGGATCAGCGAGTGGAACGGGAACTGCTGGGACTCCGCGGCGCGGGTCACGAACGTCTCGTCGTTCGCGTAGCACTGTGGGCCCACGACGAAGGCGACGTCGGGGTCGCGGAAGTAGCCCAGGATGCGCTCGGCGTAGTTCGGCAGCGGCACGTGGTCGGGGTCGACCGAGAGGAAGACCTCGTAGGAGTCGCCGTGCTCGGCGACCCACGCGTTGTAGTTGCCGTGCTTGGTCTTCGCCTTGAAGGCGCCCTTGCGCTGGTTGTACTTCGCGATGCCCTTGCGGGTGAAGTGGTTGACGCCCAGCTCGCGGCACATGGCCTTGACGTCCGGGTCGTCACCCTCGTCGAGGATCCAGACGTCGAGGATCCCGTCGTACTGGATGCGCAGCGCCGCCTGCAGGGTGCCGCGGACGACGTCGATGGGTTCCTTGCTGGGCACGATCGTCGTGAGGAACGCGATGCGCCGGTCGGGCTCGGGCGGCACGGGGACCGGGTCCCGGCTGATCACCGAGGCCAGCGACAGCGAGAAGACGTTGATCAGCCGCAGGAGCTCCATGAGGCCGATCGAGCCGATGACGACCCAGTTCGCGTAGATCGCGAACGTCGAGCCGATGACCGGTGGCCGGTGCGACGGGTGCAGCAGCCAGAGGAAGAAGAGGGCCTCGAAGGCGAAGTTCAGGCCGGCGACCAGCAGGGAGCGGGCGACACGGCCGCTGCCGTGCACCGCGTCGACGCCCCGGTAGGCGACCCGGTACGGGCCGTCGGCGGGGTCGGGCTCCCGGATGGGACCGGCGAGCTGAGAGAACTCCTGGATGCGACGGCCGACGACGAGTTCCGACTCGTCGACCTCGTCCGGGGGTCGCTCGGCAAGAAGGGTCATCGGCCGTTTCGTCTCGATCCTCGCGACGGCACCGGCCACTGCGCAGCCCACACCGCAGCGGCGATCGTCACGAGCCTCCCGTCGTCGTCGCACTCCCCGCGGGCCCTCGAGGGGGCGGTTCCGCCGACGTGCCGTTCCTCCTGTCCGGTCTTCGCGTGGACCGAGACCGCTGGTCTCCCACCGGCCCCGAGAACGGTAAGGCCATCACCCACCGTGCTCATCGAGGGGGACGGTCAACCCGCCTCCCCGGTGGCTCCGGACCCGCGATCCCGCACCATCTTCGCCCGAACGGGGCCTGCCGACGGGGGCGACACCCCCGACGACGCCCGTTCGAGACCGGCGACGCACGGTAGCGCGTCAGGTACGGCGGGCTGCCGCGGGGAGGTCGTGGCGCGCGACGTCGCGCAGGACGCCGCCGCGCACCTCGGCGGTCATGTAGGTGCACGCCGGCTGGCGGCGGCGCTCGGTGGGCGAGCCGGGGTTGAGCAGGCGCACCCCGCCCGGCGTCGTCGAGTCCCACGGGATGTGGCTGTGCCCGAACACGAGGACGTCGACCGGGGTGTCGCCGTCCGGCCCGAACCGCGCGTCGCAGCGACGCTCGCGACCGTCGGCGGCGCCGGTCTCGTGGGTGACGGCCAGGCGCACGCCGCCGACGTCGGCGACCGCGGTCTCGGGCAGCCGGGCGCGCAGGTCGTCGCCGTCGTTGTTGCCCCAGCACGCGACCAGGAGGCGCGACCGCTGCTCGAACGCGTCGAGCAGCGCGGGGGCCATCCAGTCGCCGGCGTGGACCACGACGTCGGCGGCGTCGATCCGGTCCCAGAGCTCGGCGGGCAGCTCGCGGTGGGGGTAGCGGGGTGTGAGGTGGGTATCGGTGGTGAGCAGGAGGCGCAGGATCGCCCGGTCGGTCACGGCTCAGCGCTCCAGCAGCAGCGAGTGCAGCGCGACGAGCGCGAGCGGCGCGTAGGGCAGCACGACCAGGGCGGGCCCCGTGGTGCGCAGCCAGGTCCGCGAGCGGGTGTGGGGACCGTCGTCGGGACGGGCGTCCTCGACGCCGTGCTCGAGGTGCAGCGTGACCGGCCCGACCCGGACCCGCCAGGACCAGGTGCGGGCGGCCTCGTCGACCGCGGTGACCTCGAACGGCACGTGCACGAGCCCGGCCGCCCGGACGGTGCCCCGCATCCCGGGCCGCAGCCGCCGGGTGGACGGGCCCGCGACGGTCACGCCGGAGATCTGCGGCGCCCAGCGGCTCCAGAGGTCGAGGTCGGCGTAGCGCTCCCACGCCTGGTCGGCGGGGAGCGGTCCGGTCGCCCGCAGCGTCGTCTGCACGGTCGTGGACGTACCCGCGACGGCCCTGGACGACGAACACATACTCCGAGTACGGTTTCGACCGAACGCCGGTACGGCCACGTACCGCTTCGACCCGCGGGAGGTCGCCGTGTCGCTGTCGGACGCCGTCAGGTCCAGCTCGCTGGGCACGACCCTGCGCTGGGGCGCCACCCACGGGCTCATGCGCGCCGCCATCCGCCGCCAGGTCCGCGGGGGCAACCCCGACGCGCAGCTGCTGCTCGACCCGGTGATGCAGGCGGACCCGTTCCCTCACTACGAGCGGATCCGCGCGTCCTACCCCTTCGCTCCGGGCGCGTTCGCGCGCCTGACCGTGCACCACGACGTGTCCACCGCCGTCCTGCGCAGCGACGACTTCGGCGTCACCAACCCCACGTCGGTCGTCCCCGGTCCGGCACGGTTCGCGCTCGCCCTGGCCGGGCCGCCGCGCAACCCGGGGCCGATCGAGCCGCCGTCGATGCTCGCGGTCGACGCGCCGGACCACCCGCGCTACCGCAAGCTCGTCAGCCGGGCGTTCACCGCCAAGCGGGTCGCCGCGCTGCGCGAGCGCACCGCCGCGGTGGCCGGGGAGCTGCTCGACGACATGGACCGCGCGGCCCGCGACGGCGACGGGCACACGGTCGACCTCGTCGCCCACTACGCGAGCCTGCTGCCGGTCACCGTGATCAGCGAGATGCTCGGCGTGCCGACGTCGATGCGCGACCAGTTCCTGGCCTGGGGCGACGGCGCGGCCACCTCGCTGGACATGGGTCTGAGCCGCCGCGCGCACGCCTCGATGGAGCGCAACCTCGCCGCCCTCAACGACTGGATGCGCGAGCACCTGCGCCGCCTGCGCCGCGAGCCCGGCGACGACCTGCTCTCGAACATCGTCGGCCAGACCGACGACGACGGGACCGGGCTCACCGAGCAGGAGCTCGTCTCCACCGCCCTGCTCGTGCTCGCCGCGGGGTTCGAGACGACGGTCAACCTCATCGGCAACGGCACCGCGCAGCTCTTCGCCCACCCCGAGCAGCGCGAGCGCCTCGCCGCCGAGCCCGACCTGTGGCCGAACGCCGTCGACGAGATCCTCCGGTTCGACCCGCCCGTCGAGCGCACCGCGCGGCGGGCGAGGGTCGACACCGAGGTCGCCGGGCAGGCGATCCCGGCCGGCGGCCTCGCCGTCACCGTGCTGGCGGGCGCCAACCGCGACCCCCGGGTGTTCGACGACCCGGGTGTCTTCGACGTCGCCCGCGCGAACGCCAAGGAGCACCTGGCGTTCTCCAGCGGCCCGCACTTCTGCCTCGGCGCGCAGCTCGCCCGGATGGAGGGCGAGGTCGCACTGCGCGCCCTGTTCGAGCGCCACCCGCGTCTCGCCCCGGCCGGCGCCGGCACGCGTCGCCCCACCCGCATCCTGCGGGGCTACGCGGCGCTGCCCGTGCGGCTCGCGCCGGCTGTCAGCGCCGTCAGCTGAAGGCGCCGTGCCCCGTGATCTCCCGGCCCACGATGAGGGTCTGGATGGTCTCGGTGCCCTCGAACGTGTGGATCGACTCGATGTCGGCCATGTGCCGCATGACGTGGTTGTCGAGCAGGATCCCGTTGCCGCCGAGCAGGTCGCGGGCCTCGGAGAGGATCCAGCGGGCCTTGCGCGTGTTGTTCATCTTCGCGAGGCCGGCGATGGTCGGGGCGAGGTCGTGGTCCTCGGCGAGCTGGGCGATCTGCATGCAGTAGAGCTGCATCCCGGTCAGCTCGGCCAGCATCTTGACCAGCCGGTCCTGGACGATCTGGTTGCGGGCCAGCGGGCGGCCGAACTGCTGGCGGTCCAGCGCGTAGCGCAACGCCGCGTCGTACCCCGCCGTGGCCGCGCCCAGGGCCATCCACGCGCACGTGCCGCGCGTGGTGGCGAGCACGCGGCCGGCGTCCTTGAAGCTCTCGGCGCCCGGCAGCCGGTCGCGCTCGGGGACCCGGACCCCGTCGAGGCTCACGTCGGCCTGCCACACGGCCCGCATCGAGGCCTTCCGCGGGATGACCGTGCCCTCGTAGCCGGGGGTCGACGTGTCGACGAGGAAGCCGAGCACCGCGCGCGTCTCCACGTCGCGGGCCCACACGACCGTCCGGCCGGCGATGCTGCCGTTGCCGATCCAGCGCTTGCGCCCGTCGATCACCCAGTCGTCGCCGTCGCGGCGCGCCGTCGTCTCGAGCGCGACCGAGTCCGACCCGTGGTCCGGCTCGGTGAGCCCGAACGCCCCCACCAGGTCCAGCCGCGCCATCGCGGGCAGGAACTCCTGCTTCTGCTCCTCCGAGCCGAGCATGTCGATCGACTTCATGGCGAGCCCCGACTGCACCGCGTGGAACGTCGCGAGGCTGCCGTCGCCGCGGGCGAGCTCCATCGCCACCAGCCCGGACGTCAGGGAGTCGTGGCCGGGGCAGCCGTAGCCGGTGATGTCGTCGCCGACGATGTCCAGGTCGACCATCCCGCGGATGACGTCCCACGACATCTCCGCGGCGTCCCACGCCTCCGGGGCCGCGGGCGACACCACGTGGTCGACGTAGCGGCGCACGGCCATGAACGTGTCCCACTGCGCCTCGTTGAACCGCCGGCGCACCGAGAAGAAGTCGGTACCCAGCGCCTCGGTGAGCGGGGCCTGGCTGTCGACGGTCATGGACACTCCTCGCGGGGGACGCCGGTAGAGCTGCCATTCCCCGTCGTGACGCCCGCCACGCCCCCGGAGGACCCGCCGTGACCACACCGACGTCCGATCCCGCCACGGTCGTGCGGGCCTTCCTCGCCGATCTCGAGCGCCTCGACCTCGACGCGGCGTGCGCCCACCTGGCACCCGACGTGGTGTACGTGAACGTGTCGCTGCCGCCGGCGCGCGGGATCGCGGCCACCCGCCGCGTGCTCGGGCTGCTCACCGCCCGCGCCACCGGGTTCCGCGCCGAGAACCACCGCCTGGTGGCCGACGGCCCGGTGGTGCTCACCGAGCGGACCGACACCATCGAGATCGGGCGGCTGCGCACCTCGTTCTGGGTCTGCGGCACGTTCGAGGTGCACGACGGCGCGATCACGCTCTGGCGCGACTACTTCGACTGGGCCGCCGTCACCGGCGCGCTCGCCACGGGCGTCGGGCGCGCCGTGCTCTCGCTGGTGCGCGGCCGCTGAGCGCGCGCCGGGTGTTGCCGGCGCGGTGCTCCCGCGATGCGTCCGTTCGCGCTAGCGTCCGCCGCCGTCCGGCACGTTCAGCACCGAGCGGAGGGATCGTCATGGCGGGCAAGTTCGAGGTGTACCAGGACAAGGCCGGGAAGTACCGGTTCCGGCTGAAGGCCAGCAACGGCCAGATCGTCGCGTCGGGAGAGGCGTACGAGACGAAGGCCGCCGCCCGCAAGGGCTGCGAGTCCGTCCAGAAGGCCGCCGACGGCGCGCCGATCGAGGAAACCGTCTGACGCGGTGAGCGCGGCCCGGCCGGGGCGGTGCGGCGCTCCGGCCGGGTCACCCGGTCGGTGTCAACCTCCCTGATGTCGGTATCCGCGTGACGAGAGCCATGGCACGGCAGCGCATCTGCCCTCGCGGCAGGCGTTCCGTTGCGCCGCTCGCGGGTATATCCACGGACTTCATCACCCGTGCGGCCTACGAGGACGCGCCGCACGGACCCACGGTGGACGTGGCGGGACGTCGTCCCACCCCATCGTGGACACCCGCGGGGGGAGTGGATGGACGGACAGGCACGGCACCGGGGGGCTCGACCGGATGGGTCCGCCGAGTACCTGGTGGTGGTCGCCGATCGGGCGGGCCGCTTCCGGGACGCGTACGGCCCCTACACGCTCGCCGGGGCGAACCGTGAGGCCGAGCGTCACCGGCAGGCACTCGTCGCGGCCGGCGTGACCGGCGACGTGCGGATCGCCCGTCACCACCCCGTGGCCATCCCGCAGCAGCGCGGCGCCCGACGCGTCGGGGAGCCCTGACCGCGGCGGGGACGCGTCACAGCGCCGCCGTCGCGGCCAGGACGAGCACGAACGCCGCGACGATGACGGCCACGCGCACGTAGTGCAGCCGGTCCCAGCGACGGTGCTGTTCACGCCAGTCGGCGGGGTGGCTCTCGGCGGTCCACGTCCGTGCGCGGTTGTTGATCGGCACCAGCAGGGCGACGGACATCGCGACGCTGACGGCGAGCAGCAGCCCCGCGACCAGCGCCGGGGCGGCCGCGGCCGTCCCCCAGGCCACCGCCGTGAGCGCCGCGGTGAGCACCAGCGCGCCGATGTACCAGACGGGCATCGCGCGGCCGAGCATGCGCCCGCCGTCGGCCCGGGCCTCGAGGGACGGGCCGGCCGGCAGGCGCAGCAGGATCGGGTTGAGGACGACGGCGACGGCGAGCTCGACGCCGACCATGAGGCCGACGACGGTCGCGGTGACGACGGCGAGAACGGTGATCACGGGAGTCTCCTCTTCACCTAGCAATGCTAGTTTCCTAGCACCGCTAGGCTAGGCTCGCCGGACCGGGACGGCAAGGGAGGCAGGCGATGGCCGAGCGGACGTCACGCCGGCAGCGCGTCGACGAGCGCCACCGGCGGATCCTCGACGCGGCCCGGGAGCGGGCCGACGCCGACGGGTGGGCGGCGGTGACGACACGGCGCCTCGCCGACGCCATCGGCTACACGCAGCCGGTGCTCTACAGCCACTTCCCCGGCGGCAAGGCGGAGATCATGCTGGCCGTCGCGCTGGAGGGCTTCGTCGAGCTCGCCCGGCGGTGTCGCGCCGCGCTCGGGCCCGGGCCGGGTCGGGCGGCGATCGAGGCCGTGGCCGCCGCCTACCTGGACTTCGGGCGGGAGCACCCGGCGGTCTACGAGGCCATGTTCTCCGAGCCGCTCGACACGCCGTTCGGCCAGGACGGGACGCGTCCGGAGCTCCGCGCGGGCTTCGACACCCTCGCCGAGGCCATCGGCGACGACGACGGCACGGCGACCGAGGTGTTCTGGAGCGCCCTGCACGGGCTCGGTCTGCTGGAGCGCACCGGTCGCGTGCGCCCGGAGCACCGGGCGGAGCGCGTGGCCGAGCTCGCCGCCCGCTTCGCGCCGCCGTCCGGCACGGGGACGCGCCCACCGGACTGACGGGCGGCGCTACCGCAGTGCGGTGGCGAGCGCGGCGACGAGGCGTTCGACGTCGTCGGCGTCGGTGTGGAGATGCGGTGCCAGGCGGAGCGACGAGCCGCGGACGGCGGCGAAGCACCGGGCGTCGGCGAGGGCCGGCAGCACGGCGCCGCGGACCCCCGCGGGGAGGTGCACGCCGAGCATGTGGGGACCGCGGGGATGCGCCAGCGGGTGCAGCTCGATGCTGCTCAGACGCTCCACGATGAGGTCGGTGGTCGCGCGGAGAGCGGCGGCGACGTCGGCGACCCCCCAGCTCAGCAGCTGCCGCACCGCGGCGACGGCCATCGGTGTCAGCTCGAACAGGGTGCGTTGGCCCTGGTCGAACCGCCGCGCGCCGGGCTGGTACTCGTCGCGGTACTCGGTCAGACGCGCGAAGTCCTCGGAACCGGCGCGCACGACCCAGTTCTCCTCGAGCGGCTCACCGTCACGGAGCCGGGGCGCCAGCCAGAGGTAGCCGCGCCCGAAGGGGCCGAGCAGCCACTTGTAGCCCACGCTGACCACCGCGTCGGGCCGCAGCGCCGCCACGTCGAGCGGGACCGCCCCGAGCGACTGGCTCGCGTCGACGACCAGGCTCGCGCCCACGGCCCGGGCCCGGGTGGCGATCGCCGCCAGGTCCACCCAGGCGCCGTCCGTCCAGTGCACCTGCGGGCTGCTGACCACCGCGGTCCGCTCGTCGACGGCGTCGAGGACCGCGTCGGTCCAGGTCTGCCCCGCCGCCGGCGCCACGGTGACCACCTCGGCGCCGTGGCGGGCGGCGAACCGCCGCCAGGTGTAGATCCCCGACGGGTACTCCTCGGCGAGGACCACGACCCGGGCGCCCGGCTCGGCGCGGAGATTGGCCGCGACCGCGGCGAAGCCGTAGCTGGTCGACGGCACGAGCGCGACGCCCTCGGCGGTGTCCCCGAGCAGCCGGCCGACCAGGTCGCGCAAGGTCTCGACGTCGGTGAACCAGTCCTCCGGGCCGATCGTCCACGGCCGCCCTCGCCGCCCCAGTGCCTGCCGTCCGGCCTCGGCCACGGAGTGCAGCACCGGGGCCAGGTTCGCCGTGTTGAAGTACGCCACGTCGTCGGGGACGTCGAACGCGGCGCGCCGGCCGGCCAGGTCGCTCAGGGGCACCGACGCATCCCACCAGCGTTCCCCACGGCGACGGCGTGGCAGGACTGCCCGACATGCCGCACTTCCTGCCATGCTGCCCGGCGATGGACGACCACCTGGTGATCGAATCGGTCGCGGTCGTCGTGGACGACGGCGTGGCGCCCTTCGAGCTGGGCGTGGCGTGCGAGCTCTTCGGGCTCGACCGCTCCGACCAGGGCCTGCCGGTCTACGGGTTCGACCTCGCGGCCGTCACCCCCGGTCAGGTGGCCACCACCGCCGGGTTCGCGATCTCGGTCGCGCAGGATCTGACCCCGCTCGGCGGCGCCGACCTCGTCGTGCTGCCCGCCGGCTCGTGGACCGAGAGTGAACCCGGCCCCGATCTCCGGGCCGCGCTGCACGCGGCGCACGACCGCGGGGCCCACATCATGGCGATCTGCCGCGGGGCGTTCGTGCTCGCCGCGACGGGTCTCCTCGACGGCCGGCGCGCCAGCACGCACTGGCGGTGGAGCGAGCAGTTCCGCCGCCTCTTCCCGCGGGTGCACCTCGACGCCGACGCCCTCTACGTCGACGACGGCGACATCTCGACGTCGGCCGGCACCGCCGCGGGGATCGACCTCGGCCTGCACCTGCTCCGGCGCGCGCACGGCGCGGCGACCGCGGCCGACATCGCCCGCCGCATGGTCGTCGCGCCGCACCGCGGCGGCGGCCAGGCCCAGTACCCCCGCCGGCCGATGGCCGCGAGCACGCACACCGACACCCTCCACGCCACCCTGGCGTGGGCGCTCGAGCGGCTCGCGACCGCGCTCACCGTCGACGAGCTCGCCGCCCACGCGAACCTCGCCCCCCGGACCTTCGCCCGCCGGTTCCACGAGACGTGCGGCACCACCCCGCACCGGTGGCTCGACGCCCAGCGGGTCGATCGCGCACGGCAGTTGCTCGAGACGACCGACCTGCCCGTCGCCGCGATCGCCCCGCGGTGCGGGTTCGGCTCCACCGACGCCCTGCGGGCGAACTTCGCCCGCCGGCTGGGGACGACACCCACCCAGTACCGCCGGAGCTTCCACGTCGGCGCCCCGTAGCCGACGTCAGGCGATGTGGCGGCCGCTGATGGCGCGGGCGATGACGAGCTGCTGGATCTGCTCGGTGCCCTCGAAGATGTCGTAGATCTGTCGCAGGTCGGCCATGACCTGCGCCGACTTCGGGCGAACCACCTCCGACCTGGGCTTGAGCTGCTCGATACTTCTCAGCGCCGCTCGGCCCTCCCCGACCTCCGACGGCCTGACCACGGCCTGGACGTAGCTCGACGAGGCAAAGTTATCCACAGGTCTGGAAGTCAATGGAGCCGTGGGCGACCGCTGCACGTCGAACGTGGTGTGCAGATCAACGACGACTTTCCAGGTAGATCAACTCGGCGTGCCACGCCGTCTGTCCTCGACCGCCGCTCGGACCCGCTGCGACGCCTCGTCCGGGTCCTCGTGCTCCCACACTCGCAGAGGCAGCCAACCCGCTTCGCGCAAGCGCTCGTCAGTGTCTCGGTCGCGACGTCGGTTGGTCTCGACCTTCGTCGCCCAGAAGCCACTGTTCGTAACTGCGACCGTGTGGTGCTCAGGGCAGCCGTGCCAGAAGCAGCCGTCGAGGAAGACTGCGACCTTCGCGCGGGAGAAGACCAGGTCGGCGGTCCGCCGCACCTGCTTGAGCGGCCGGGCGTTGACTCGGTAGCGGAGCCCGAGCGCGTGGACCGCCCGACGCAGCGCCAACTCGGGACCGGTGTCTCGTCCGCGGTTGGACCTCATGCTCGCCCGGACCCCGGGCGACGAGGCCCACGACTCATCGGGCACGGTCGACCACGGTACGCAAGAGCGCGTTGCACGCTGGGCACTGTCGGGGAGGGTGAATAACATGCGTGGCATGCAGGCTCCGCTCACCGTGATCGACTTGTTCGCAGGGTGTGGCGGCATGACCCAGGGCTTCGTCGAGCAGGGCTTCACACCGGTCCAGGCCGTGGAGCACAACCTCGCGGCCGCGGCGACGTACGCCGCCAACTTCGGCGAAGACCACATGTACTGGGGCGACATCGCCGACTTCGGCGACGACGACATCCCCGACGCCGACGTCGTCATCGGCGGACCACCCTGTCAGGGCTTCTCCAACCTCGGGAGCAAGGACGTCGAGGACCCTCGCAACCAGCTATGGAAGCAGTACTTGCGGTTCGTCCAGGTCGCCCAGCCGCGCGTGTTCGTGGTCGAGAACGTCGACCGGTTCTCCAAGAGCGCTGAGTTCCAGCTACTCCACGCGCAGACGGAGGCCGGCGGGATGCTCGAGGGTTACACCCTCCAGTCCGATGTACTGCTCGCTGCGAACTACGGCGTTGCTCAGCGTCGCCCCCGCACGATCCTGATCGGCTCGCGGATCGGCAAGGTCAGCCTCCCGGAGGCGACCCACTCGCGACTCCCCACGCTGACGACACGGGAGTGGGAGACCGTGCGCTCACGCATCGGCCACTTACCCGAGCGGCCCGAGACTACCGATCTGCCAAACACCAAGGTCGAGTACTTTGGACGAACTGTCCCGGGGGAATTCAAGCCGCGCGACCTGCACTTCGGCCGCCGGCCCCGCGAGATGTCGCTCCAGCGCTACGACTGCATCCCGCCCGGAGGCGGTCGATTTGACCTCCCCGACGAGCTCCTCCCTAGATGCTGGCGCGAGAAGCCCACTGGGACGACCGATGTCATGGGCCGGATGCGGTGGGAGGCGCCGTCGCTAACGATCCGAACTGAGTTCTTCAAGCCCGAGAAGGGGCAGTATCTGCACCCACAGTGGGACAAGAGCTCGCCAGCACGACGTGTCAATCGAGTCATTACGCATCTCGAAGCCGCGAGTCTTCAAGACTTCCCTGAGGACTTCAAGTGGTGTGGCTCGAAGATCGAGATCGCCAAGCAAATCGGCAACGCCGTCCCAGTCGGTCTGGCCGCCGCCATCGCGCGCCACCTCCGGCAACAGCTTCAGGCAGGGTGAATCAAAGCAGGTGTGCCGCGCTACGTGAGTTCGAGGCGCAGACGCTTCGCCTTGGAACGCCTGCAAGGTTGAGTCGTCGCCAAGGTCTCTCTCGAAAGTTCTTCCGGGGAGCTGGCGAGGCAATCGGGAAGGTGTCCGCGCGCGCGCACGGCGTCTACGGTGGCCAGAAGGTCTCGCGCCCACCATCTTGTGGACTGTTGGCACACGACCGCGAGCTGCAGGACACCCCAAGGCGTGAAGACAGGAGTCTCAGTGACCAACGGACCGGAAACGCAGCCACCAGATGGCCAAGAGACAGCACTCGCCGAGCTGGGCACGAACGTTGATCAGGTAACCGTTGACATTGATAACGCGATCATCAGCCACTTCTCGGAACACCTATACAACTCGCCGAACAAAGCCATTGAAGAGCTCGTGTCGAACGGGTTTGACGCGTTCGCCAAAAATGTTCATGTCTATATTCCCGGAGCCTACGTTGAAGACCGAGTGGTCGTATGGGACGACGGCGGCTCCATGGATATTCCGAGCTTGAAGAATTTGTGGCTGATCGCGAAGAGCCCGAAGGATGACGGTAGCGATCGCGTCGTCACCCGCGATGGAAGAACCAGAAGCCTCATCGGGAAGTTCGGGATCGGCAAGCTTGCGAGCTACGCAATTGGCCACCGAATAACACACCTATGCAAGGTCTCGGGTCGGTATCTCGCCGTGACCGTCGACTACCGCACCGTACCTACCGGACGGGTTCCCGGTGATCCGGGCGACGCTACAGCGGAGCGCATCAAGACTCCCATCCGCGAGCTCCTTGAGTCCGAGATGCGCGAGTTGGCTGGCGCTCAATTCTCACAAGCGCCCCAGTCGTTCGATACCCTGTTCGACTCAGATAGTTGGACGCTCGCGGTGATCGATCTGCTCAAGGGCGCTGAGCTGAAGCCAGGTCGGCTGCGCTGGGTGATCGGTAACGGGATGCCACTGCGTCCAGACTTCAGAGTTTTCGTCGAGGAAACCGAGGCGACGCCGCGAATTTTGAAGGGTGCGCTACAAGATTGGAAGATCAACGATCCCCTAGTTGTTGACGCGTTGCGCGCTGTCTGGTCCGCGGCACGTAAAGACGGGCATGTACAGGGCGACTTGCCAGACCCCACCACGGACGGGGAGCTAACATTCCCGAAGTTGGGCACCGTGACAGCTTCGGTCCGGCTATTCGAGGAAAGCCTCTATAAGCCTGGCTCGGACGATGCCCGTAGTTACGGATTCTTCATCTTAGTCCGAGGACGACTAATCAACACGGACGACGAGAAATTCCTCCTCGACGATCCGAACTATGGCACGTTCTACCGCTCGCAGTTCGTAATCGACGCGGACGGGTTGGACGCGGAGCTCCTGGCTGATCGCGAGAGGCTGCGCCGTGACACGCCAGCAACTCGCGAACTTGCAGCCATTCAACGCGGCCTATTTCGCGCAGCTCGAGCCTGGCTGAATAAGAACGATGAAGAGACCTCTGCGCGGGAGCGGCCGGAGAGCCGGCTGCCGACTCATTCGAGGGACTTGTTCCGCGAGCCGATTCAGGCACTGCTGGACCTCCTTCCCGAGGGCCAACAACCGGCCGTCAATCTTGACGACCCCACCATCGCCACCGCTTCGATGGCGACCAGCGATCGGCTCGGTGTCTTCGACTCAACGAGCGGCTCCCTAAACGTGAACGAGTCGCATCCCTTCTACCAAGTAGTTAAATCGCGAGCTGGCCGCGGGCGACGTGCAGATAAGGTCATGCAGGCGTTCGAGTTGTTGGCAGTCGCGGAGAAGCTTACGGAGGGTCACCTCTACGCCGCTGGAGTCAAAGACGACGTGGTTGAGGACCTATTCTCCTGGCGCGATCGTCTGTTTCGAGCGCTCGCACTAGCGTACGACAGAAACGCCGAAGATGTTGTTCTTGAGCTCCGAGCTGCCTCTATACCTGGGGCGGCCCGATTCGAAGACGCCGTTGCGGAAGCGTTCCAATATATGGGATTCATTGCGACGAGGGACGGCGGGAGCGGGAAGAAGGATGTGCTAGCGATCGCTCCGATCGGTCCCGGTGAGAAGCGGTTTATCGTCGAGGCCAAGGGCAGCCAAGAAGCAGTCGGAAACGTAACGGCCGCTGTCGGCGGTGCAGCCGCGCATCGCGACGCCGTCGGAGCTACGCATGCGCTAATCGTGGCCCGTGAGTTTACCGGGTGGCGGAACGGTGACGAGGCAGCCATTCTTCGGGAATGTAGAGCGGCTAAAGGTGTTTCAGTAGTTCAAGTCGAGACGCTGGTCCAGTTGATGCGGGCGGTTGACGAGTACAGCTATCCTCTAAGCCTGATCGCCGATGCGCTCTTTGAGATCGAAGAGCCAGAAGCTAAGGATGAACGTATCAAGCATCTGACAAATCCTTTAGACCAGTTCAATTATCGATTGGTACTCGAAGACATCTGGATGCGACAGCAGCACGAGTCAGCGCAGGACGTTGTGCCGATACGCACGATGTGGCAGGGCAATCCTGAATGGCGCCGCGGCATGGAGCTGGACGACTTCCTCAATCGTTTGGTCGCACTTGAAAGACTTGCAGGTGGCCTTCTGCGGGTGGAGCTTCCGCAGCAGAACGTCATGATGCAGCAGTCACCCGAGGTCGTCGCTCACCACATTCAGGTAGCCCTGGGAGCTGACCCGGTCGCGAGTCCTCCCGGCCAGCAGTCGTGATCGCCCGCTTAGCCGCTGGTGAGACGCTGAACATGCGTGTTGTCCTGGTCGATCTGAGGAGCACGCCGGGCCCGACCGCGCAAGACTACTCCCGGTGCGATAGACAAGGCTCGTGGCCCTTGAGGAAGATCATCAAGCCCTAGTCGCGCCGTTCGTCGGCGCAGGGCCAGCGCTCGCCGCGGTCGGCTTCGCGCTCTGCTGGCCCAACGACTCCGCGTGGGCAGATGCGGTCAACATCGTTGTACACGCAGGAGAGCAGCTCGAGGAGGCGGCGAGTCGGCTGGACATCGGCTGGAGTCCTCAGTGGTTTATAGACGCCGGTCACCAACCTCTCGATGTTCAGGGGTACTCGCTTCTCGACGGAGCGGTGGCGAAATCTTCGGGTCCGATTAGCTGGACGCCGAAACCAAGGCTTCCCAGAGTCGACGACCAGACTGGGCCCGACGCGGGTGCGAAAGCCAAGGCACGTAGAATAGCTGGTGAGGTTGCTGTCTCCGCACTCTGGAGGAAGAGCCTTCCAAGGGAGTATCGACGCGACGGCAATGAGATAAGGCCAGTCGGAGTCTTAGACAGGAACACTCGAGGCACGCGATTCAAAGACTTCCTTGTCTACGTTCTTCAGTCGGGGTTGCCCGGCGGATGGCGAGTTGAGCCGGAGGTGCACCTCACTCACATCCGTGGCCTCCACATGCGGAAAGACGTTGGAGAACGTCGTAGTGATATCGCAGTAATCGACGATGGCAATCGACTCGTTGCAGTGATCTCGTCCAAATTCACATGGCGAAGTGATCGGGGCACAGAAGCAGCCCAGATGGTTCCGCTGAAGCAGTATCGGCCAGATGTCCCGTACGCCATGGTCACCGCGGAACACGCCCGGGTTCGCGTTGTGGCTCGAGAGAGTATCGAGGATAGCGTCTACCACCTGTGCCCACACATCGCCGGAGCGTGGCGGACGATCTATGACTCGCCAACCTCTCCTCGCGTCGCGTACCCCTCCCTCGCTCGTCTGGAGGAAGCTGGTCGGGCTTGGGCACTCAATGCCGACCTGACGGGCCTCCCGGAGCTTCTGGCGGACTTGCGAAATAGTGGGACCATTTTGTAGAGCCCGCTATCTTGATGTAAGACTGGGCGGCGCTTAACGTTCCCTCTCGAACTGGCGTTTGGTATTATTGTAGACATAGCCGGCGGGAGGGGCTCGATGATGGATGTTCGCGAGGCAATGCAAGTGGGCGAAGCCAGTTACGCTACTCAGCTCGGCGAACTCCGTCGCGCTGGGTTTGCTGCTTCGTTCACTCAGACCGGTGGGATGTGTGCAGCCCTTGAGATAGTTCTGGAGCGTGGTTACCTCCTTGTGACTAATAGCGAGGATGAGCTTCCGTGGAGTCCCGAGGAGCTGCGCGGCTGGGGTGTCGGTTACTACGAGTGCGAGGACGTCTCGGAGGGTCCGGTGGTGTTCGTCGAGACACCTCGGACCGACGCCAGAGCACTGGTTGCCTCTGTGGTGGCATGCCTCCGCGAAAGAGCTGACGTATCCAGGCTCAAGAGCTGACCGTTGAGAGGCGCCGCACCCGCTTCGCCATGGCGGCCAGGGCACCGGCCCGTCGGAACGGAGTGGGAGGCCAGGGCCGAGGGCCCTGGCCGCGCGGCGCCGGAGGCGCCGCCTTGACTGATGAGAGGTGAATTCGGCAGCGCAATCACAAGACCTTGCGGTAGGCAGTGACGCCCACGGCGACGTGCTCCTGGCGGTCGATGGCTTCTGCGAAGTCGGTTCGAAGCTGCTCGCTGGTTGCGCTTGTGGGCGACTGCGATCTGTTCCCACGTTGCGCCTGCGCATCAGGCTGCATAGACGGTCTGCCAGCGCCACGCGGTCAGCAGCTCGACCAGCTCGGAGGCGTCTCGCAAGGCGTCGGGCGGGTCGACCTTGGGCGTAGCCGCAATGGTCTCACGCAACTTCACTCGCGCATGGTCGGTGGCGACTCGGGCGAGTGCGCGGGTCAGGGTGTCGCGTGCCGACCAATTCTCCCAAGAGTGGTGAGCAGCTCTCGCAGCATGATCGGCCTCCAAGCGCAAGGCCCGCAGGGCTGTCGGCCCCGGTCGGGGTGGCGGGGTGCTGCCCCCGCCACGCTCGGAGCGCAAGGACACGGGCGTGGAGGCTCGCGATCAAGAGCGGACGGAGTCCGTCGCGGAGCGATGCGGAGCACTCTTGATCGGGAGTAGCCCGTGTGACGCTCCGGGGTCGACAGACCGGCCCGCCGCAGGCGGTCGACTGGATTCATGGCCCCGCGGCCTTGAGCGGTCGGGAGCTGTTGAGCGCACACGTCCAATCGTCCGAAGTGTGGTTCGGTGTCCTCGTGTCCACCCGTACTGACAACGCCGTTGAGGTAACGCTGACACGTGGACTGCTCCGGCGGTGGGCGTTCATTCTTGACGGCCACGGTTCGGCTGCCGGGTTGGTTGGTAGGAGAGCTGTCGCGGAGGCGATACGCGCGGTTCTTTGCGAGAGCGAGCGGGCTGAGGGTCCCCGGCGACAGGCCAACGAGGGCCCGCCGTTCGCACCCGAGCTCGCAGACGCCGCCCAGCATCCAAGAGAGTCTTCGTGAGTGCGCCCGACCCCGATCTTGTGGGGCCGTGAACGAGGCGATGGAGCCCGTGCTCCAGGAGTGGTGGTCTGGTGTGTTAGCGGTTGAGCGCGCGCAGCAGTCTGAGCCGCTTGAGGTCATCAAGCGGGTGCGGCTCAGTGGGCTGATCGACCCCGAGTATGAGTGATCCGGACAGGAACACTGGGGTGCGGCCCAGCAGGTACGCCGCGGTGGGCTCCGGTATCGGAGGAGACTGCGGGCCTCGCGGTCCTCTCGCGCCCTGTGGCGAGTGGCGCCCACAGGTTGCAGACCTTCACGTCCCGCCCTGTCCCTGATGTCCCGCGATTACGGCGAATCGTAGGAGATCACGGCGCAGCACTGGGTCTGAAGTGTCTTGTTTGGGTGGATCGCCGCATGCGCTGGTCTGTCCACCGTGCAACGTCAGGCGACTACCTGGCGATGTATCCACCGTGCCAAGGTGCAAGCGCTGTGACGACCCGAATGCCGGACGCCGCTACGTCTCCTCGACGAAGTACAGGTGCACTGGCCAGGTACTCGACTTCGTCGTCCAGCCAGAGGGCCGACCGCTCTACGTCTTGTGCGACAAAGAGTACGTCGACCAACAAGCCGTGGAACGCGAGGCGGCGGAACAGAAGAAAGCCAAGGAGGCTGCTGAATTGGCCGCCTATGCCCGGTCCTGCGCTAGCTTAGGGCCGTGCTCCTGCGGCACTATGGCGATACGTCAGTGCACACAATGTGGAGCGTCGCTCTGCAACGACGAGGGTGAATGCTGCCATCGGTTTCACGGCAAGTGGCTTTGCAGACGGTGCAAGGCCGACACAGATAGACGTGATCGTGAGGCAGAGCGCGCGAAGAAGGCAGCTGAGGAGGCCCGATACAGGTCCCTACCGAAGCCGAGCCTCGGAGACCTCGTCGACAGAGTAAGAGGCAGGAGCGGCACATTAGAGGACGGAGTGACGCATCAGCTCGTCGGCCTTGAGAACCGCGAGGTGGCGGCAGCCTTAGCCGCCGTCCACGGGGCGCCCAGTTTCTCCTGGACAAGCACCGACGGTACTCGTTTCCGTCTCGATGCCGACGGGTCACTCTCGACGGTGGCGTGGACGAAGGAGGGTCAGTGGGGGCCAGGCGACTCCTACAACGAATACTGGTTTGACAAGATTAAACGCTTGAACGGACCGCCCGGCTTGTTCCCTCTGGCGCATCTAGATACCGCCCTCCGCCGAGCGGTTCCATATGATCAAACTAAGAGTGCTGGCAGTAGCCGCTCAAGTGTGGCGAAAACAGGCAACTCGAGCCCTGCGCCACAGTCCACGTCATCGTCGTCGGGGGGCTGCTACGGACTTGGATGTGCATTCGTTGTTGCGGGCTTCGCCCTTCTGATTGCCGTGATACTTCTTCTCAATTGGGTTGGCCATCACTAGGAAGTTGTGATGTCCTTCGCACTCATGCGTCAGCAGGTCGGCGATGCACGCCTTGAGGGTGATACGCCGCCAGACGGGAGAGCGTCTGGAACGACCCGGGGCAAAGGAATCAGACGACGGCTGATTTCGGATAGGGAACTCCGTGTTCGAAGTAGGCGCCCCCTTGAGCGCCTCCTTGTAGGAGAGAACCAATTCTGCGCGCCAAGCGCGGGATAAGGTAGTCGTCGAGCTGCTCGGCGGCGACCCAATCCCAGCGATCGAGCTCATGTCCATCGACCTTGATGCGCTGTTCGTCCTGCCCCAGAGGGCCGCAATCGAAGACGAACAGAAGTTTGTCACCTTCTCGGTCGTTGGGTGCCCAATCAACAGCCGCAAGGCGGCGTGGCTCGCGATCGAGAGAGAGTTCCTCAAGGACCTCACGACGGCATGCTGCGGCGGGAGATTCGCCGCGTTCGACGTAGCCACCTGGGATGTCCCAGGTGTCTTTGTACGTCGGATGTACGAGAAGGACCTGGCCGGTCGGGTTGACGAACAGCGCGCCGGCTGCGACGCGCGGGGTCGCAAAGGTGTCCTCAGTCGTAGCCACGACTTGAGGCTACTGATGAGCGTTGCGCCCGACGCACAACACTGTCAGGCGGCGAGGCGCAGACGGTGCGCGAGCGCGCCGAGTTCGGGCGTGACGGTACCGCGGGGATTCTTCATCCAGGCCAGGACGAGCTGGCGGCTGATGAAGTGGTGCCGGACCTGCTCAGGAGCGAGGCGCTCGGCGGCGAGCACGGTGCTCAGGGCCTGATCACGGCGACCCGAGACAGAGAGGGCCCGGGCCGTCTCCAGGGCATGGCGGACGCGGCGCTCGACGGGCAGGGCCGACGTGTCGACGGTCGGGCCGAGGTCGGCCGCAACTTGGACGTCGCCGAGCTCCATAGCGGTTGCGACGCGGTGGATGGCGACGTTGGTGGGACCGAACGCAGTCCACATGTGGTTGGCGTCGGCGCCGAGATAGCCAGCGGCGCGCTGCGCCTGCTCAAGGAACTCGCGCGTCAGCGCGCGGTCGTCCATGCGTGACGAGGCCATAGCGCCGGCAAGAAACAGCGAGCCGTAGACCGACCACAGACTGGTGTCGGCGCCGCCCAGGGAGGCCGAGAGGTAGTCCGATCCGTCCGCCGTGAGCTGGGCGGCCGCGTCGTACCTGCCGGTGGCGAGCAGCGAATGGACCACCGAGCGGAACAGCGAGCCCATCACCGGGAGGCTGCCCGAGCGTTGCGCTGCGGCGAGCCCACGGTCAGCGGCCATCCACGCGAGGTCGCATTCCCCGAGCTTTGTCAGGGTCGACGCGGCGACCTGATAGGCGAGGGCCAACAGCGCGTGGGCGCGTTCTTCGTCGGCACCGTCGTAGGCGTCCGCTGCGGTGAGGGCGTCGGTCAGCAGGAGCGGCACTCGGCTCGTCACGAATCCAAAGCGCGCAGCCTGGTAGGCGTCGAAAACTGCGGCGACGTCGCGCTCGACCGACACCAGCGATGGTGGCTCGGTGGCCGGCGCCGCGCGCCGGAGGACGGCGTTGAGCTGGCGGTAGTCCATCAGCGCCGTCCTCAGCGCCGGAACGGTGCTGGTGCCGCTCTCCGCGGTCCAGTCGAGCAGTGTCGGTTCGCCGAGTAGGTCACCGAGGGAGACATCGAGAACGTCGGCGAAGCGGCGGATGACTGACAGTCGGTCGAGCTCGGCCCTGTTGTTCTCGATCTTGCTCAGCCAGTCCTCGGTCCGACCGACGAGGCCGGCCACCACGTCCTGAGACAGCCCCCGGCGTCGGCGGTAGAACGCGACGCGCTCGCCGATGGTCAGCGACTCAGTCATCCCGCGCATGGCAAGAACCTCCCCCTGGCCTGGTCGAGGACCCCGGAATTTTCTTCCGGGTCGATCGCCGAGACCGCTCCGACGCTAGTCGCAGGCCCCGACACGCGGGGCTCGATTCAGCGAAGTGGAGCAACAACGATGGCCATCAAGAGGCGACTGAAGGTGTCGATGGGGGACGTCTTCCCGCACGGCGCGTTCCTGACCACCGACGGCGCCGAGGCGGTGCCGGACTACGACCGCTCGACGCGTGACCGGTTCGTGCAGGCAGTCGACAAGGACAACGGTCTGCCGGTGTGGGAGGTCGGGGTCCACGACCCGGACCCCGAAGCTCGCAAGAACGAGCGCTCGGTGAACGTGAAGATCGCCGCAGAGGTGCAGCCGGTTCCGCCCGAGGCGTTGCCCGGGCTGCCGTTCCGTCCGGTGGAGTTCGAGGGGCTGGAGGTCACGCCCTACCTCGACACCAACGGCCCCCGCCCACGCCTGGCCTTCAGCCTGCGCGCTCGCGGCATGCGCGCCCCCGGCGGCGAGGCTCGCCGTAACCAGGGCGCAGCCAGTCAGGCCGCTCAGGGCTCCGCCAAGTCCGAGGCGGCGGCCTGATGGCCGGCACGGGCTGGCAGGCCCGCGCGGCCTGCCACGACACCGACCCCGAGCTTTTCTTCCCGGCAACCGACGACGACACCAGCCTGACCATGGCGCGGGCACGGATCGCGATCGCGCCGCTGTGCCAAGGATGCCCGGTAGCGACCGAGTGCCTGCGCTGGGCACTCGACACCGGCCAGGACCACGGGCTGTGGGCGGCCACCACGCCGACCGATCGACGGGCCATCCGCCGAGCGATGGGCACCCCGGCTACCGCGCCCGACGACATCGCGCCCAAGGACGCCGCCTGATGGCCGCGCCGCGTCCGGCACCCCAGACGCGGGTGCAGACCCTCGCCTTGCTCGACGAGCTGGTGTTGACCTGCCGCGGCACAGACTGCGTCGAGCAGTGGAGCCCGGCCCCGATCAGGGCCGACGGCAGCGACGGCGTGGTCCAGCTGTCGACCGAGCGCTGCCCCGCCTGCGGGTCGAGCTGCTGGGAAGTGACGGCCGTCCAGGTCGCCAGCTCGCCCTGCGCCCAGACCCGCCGTCGCGGCGGGCGCTCTCACCCTTCCTCCCGCTCTGGAAGGGGTTTCTGATCGTGGCTCGTTCGATGCGTGCCACCGGTCTCACGACCGGCGGCTACCACTTCTGCACCGCCTGCCAGGGCTCCGGCTCGTGTGCCCAGCGCACCTGGACCTCCCGGGGCTGGGAGCGCTCCTATGGCAAGTGCGGGGCCTGCAACGGCAAGGGCGGCAAGTTCGCCAACCACGCCCCCAAAGACCGACCCAGCGCCCGCGTCACCCGCGGCGGGCTCGGGGGGCGAGTCCGATGAGGGAGATCACCACCGCGCGACTGTGGCGCGGCCAGACCATCCGCACCCGCGCCGACGTCATGCGCATGGAGCGCCTCCACGAGCGCTCCCGGCTCCTCCGCTGGAGCCTCACCGCCGGCTGGTGGGCCGGCTGGCTCGCCGTCATGACCGTCTGGGCCGCGCTCTACGTACCCGCCCTCGGCGCCGCGCTCACCCTCGCCGCGCTCGCCTGCCTCGCTCTCGGGCCCTGGGGGCTCCTCATCGTGGCCGTCGTCGGGGCACTGGGCGCGCGGCTGTGGTCGCGCACCTCCCCCACCTCGTGGGAGACACAGGTGGTCTCGCGGCTCCGTCGCTTCGTGCGGCGCACCCGCTACCGCTGGTCCTGGGACGACGTGTGCGCCGCCACAGGCGTGAAGGCCACCGACGCCTCCCACCGCGTCATCGTCCCCCGCCTGCTCTGGGTCTCCCTGGGCGAGCACGTCGACCAGCTCCACGTCCAGCTCTGCGCCGGCGTCACCCCCGGCGTCATCGCCCGGCAGGCCGACGCCCTGGCCTGCGAGTGGTGTGCTCTCGAGGTCCGCGTCCTCGCCCACCCGTCACGTGAAGGCTGGGTGCTTCTGCGCGTCGTGTACCGCGACGTCCTGGCCGACAACGCCGACGAGCGCGACAACCTCGTCACCCCCGACTTTCAGTGGGCACGGGTCGGGCGCCGCGAGGACGGCGAACCCTGGTGGCTGCGCCTCATGGGCACCCACGTCCTGATCGCCGGGCTCACCGGCGCCGGCAAGTCCGGGCTGGTCGCCTGCATCATCCGCGCCCTCGCCCCGGCCATAGCGGCCGGGAAGGTGCGCCTGGTCGGGATCGACCCCAAGGGCGGCATGGAGTACCGCATGGTCTCCGAGCTGTTCTACATGCTCGCCTACGGCGACGACGAACACCTCGTGGCCGCCCTGGAGTTCGCCGCCGACCTGATGCGCCAGCGCGCCGAGGCCCTCGGCGGCAACGTCCGCAAGCTGCTCGCGCGCATGTTCGGCGACTACCCGCTCTACGTCATCCTGGTCGACGAGCTGCTCGCGCTCACGACCTACATCGCCAACCGCGAGCTGAAGGACCGCGCCAACGCCGCCGTGCGCCGGGTGCTGTCGCAGGGCCGCGCCCCCGGCGTCGTGGTCATCGGGTGCGTGCAGGACCCCCGCAAGGAAGTCCTCTCGTTCCGCGACATGTTCGGCTACCGCGTCGCCCTGCGGCTGGACTCCGACGTCGAGACCCGCATGGTGCTCTCGGACTCGGCCTACGACCGCGGCGCGCGCTGCGACGCCATCCCCGAGTCCTGCCCCGGCATGGGCTTCGTGATCGACGAGGACGGCGGCAAGCGCCAGCCCATCAAGGTCCGCGCCGACTGGGTCTCCGACGCCGAACTCGCCTTCCTCGCCGCCGAGTTCCCCGCCCCCGAGCAGATCGAGGTCCCCCCACTCGCCACCCGCGCCAAGCGCATCCGCGAGACCGGAGGGCAGGCGGCATGAGGCAGATCGGTCTGATCAACATCATCCGCACGACCGGTGACGCCCGACGTGGTGGCGCCTCGGTGCTTGGGGCACTCGTCGCCGTGGCCGGCGTTGTCCTGCTGGCCGTCGGCGGCTACCGCGCTCTGGACGCCGGCATCCGTGGGATCGCTGCGACCACTGCCGAGGCCAACCGCGTCGCTGGCTTGTCGTTCGCGGTCGTCCTCGTCGTCGCCGCGCTCACCGCCGCCGGCTGGGTCCTGCTCGCCCGACGGCGCGCGGTCCGGGAGGCACCCGTCGTGGAGGCCTTCACCGCCGCCACCGACCGCGCCCTCGAAGCCCACCGCCAGGTCCGGCTCCCAGCCTCAGCGCACGCCGGGCGCCCCGAGCTCCACCACGTCAGCGCGGCGCGCCTGGACCGTCTCGACGCTGATCGGAGCCAGCCGTGATCGCCGCCGTCATCATCGCCGCGCTCCTCACCGTGATCGCTGCTCAGACCCGGGCCGTTGGTGCTGCTGTCGTGCTCGGGGTCGTCACCGTCGCCCTGCTCGCCGTCGTTGCTCCCGGGGTCGTCACCGGCTTCGGCCACGTCCTGGCCGCCATCGCGAGTGGCATCGGTGACGGCATCGCCCGCGTCGCGGAGGTCCGCTCATGAACACGGCCGACGAGCACGATCAGGCCACGGAGCCGGTCCCGGTCGGGAAGCTCACCGGTCCCGTGATGCGGGAGGTCGCGAAGACCTCGGCCGAGCAGGTCGGGGCCTGTGTCCGCCCGCTCGCGGTTCGACGTACTGACCGGGAGACCGGCGCCACCACGGTTGTCCCGATCCCCTGTGGCGCGACGCGTGGCTCGGTGTGCGGGCCGTGCGCCGAGCGGGCTCGCCGTCTGCGGATGTGGCAGGCCCAGCAGGGGTGGCACCTCGACGAGGAGCCCGAGATCCCGACGCAGGAGCCGACGGTGCGGCAGCGGGCGCTGCTGGGGCAACGGGCCGACCTCGAGCATGACCACGCGGCCGCGCTCGAGGCCGGCGAGATGGCCCGCGTTCTTGAGGTCGAGGCCGCCATCGACGACACCGACGCGATGCTGCGTTCCGAAGGTGTCCGGGGCTCCACCAGCACCAGCCGGGGAGAGCAGGACAAGCCGAAGCGGCGGGCCCGCTCGACCCGCCGGCGTCAGGACGTCCCCGACCTGCCCCGCCTCCCGGTCCGGGCCACGACCACGGGCCGGGTGTTCGAGGCGCCGAACGGCAAGACCTACCGCCCGTCGACCTTCGTGACCCTGACGCTGCCTTCGTACGGGCCTGTGCGGTCCGACGGCGCCCCGCGAGACCCGGAGCGCTACGACTACTTCCGCGCTGCTCGCGATGCCCTGCACCTGGGGGAGCTGTTCGACCGGTTCGTGCAGAACCTGCGGCGGGCGGTCGGGTGGAACGTGCAGTACTTCGCCGCCGTCGAACCGCAGCGCCGGGGTGCTCCGCACCTGCACGTCGCAGTCCGCGGAACGATCCCGCGCCGCTTGATCAAGCAGGTTGTGGCCGCGACCTATCACCAGGTGTGGTGGCCGAACCACGACCAGCCGCTCTACACCGAGGACCACCCGCCGGTCTGGGACGAGACCCGCGACCCGGCCTGCTACGTCGACCCCGCCAGTGGTCAGCCGCTCCGGACCTGGGAGCAGGCCCTCGACGAGCTCGACGACGACCCCGACGCCGCCCCCGCGCACGTCATCGAGTTCGGCGCCCAAGTCGACATCCAGGGCGTCCTGTCCGGCACGGAGAAGTCCGACAAGGCCATCCGGTACCTGACCAAGTACCTCACCAAGAGCATCGGCGAGACCGCCGAACCCGACACCCCCGCCGCCGCAGCCCACATGAACCGCCTGGTCGAGGCGCTGCGCTGGGAGCCGTGCTCGGAGTCGTGCCCGAACTGGCTGCTCCACGGCATCACCCCGGACAACCCGAAGCCCGGGATGGTGCCCGGTCAGTGCCGCGCCAAGGCCCACAAGCGCGAGCACCTCGGCTACGGCGGCCGGCGCTGTCTGGTCTCCCGGAAGTGGTCCGGCAAGACGCTCACCGAGCACCGCGGCGAGCGCCGCTCCCACGTCCTCAAGGTTCTCGGTGCCGTCGGCGTGACCGCCGAGCAGGTCACCGACGACGGCGACCTCGCCTGCTACGACTGGCAGCTCATCGGTCCCCGCGACCGCGATCAACCCGACCGCCTGCAACTCCTCCTGCGGTCCATCGCCCAACGACGGCGATGGCGCGAGCAGTACGACCAGGCCAAGACCGACGCCAGTTCGGCAACTCGTGATCAAGGAGAAGCCGCGTGACGGCCAACGTGACGGAGAGCCTGTGGTCGGTCGACGACGTCTCGGCGTACCTGGGCATCCCCGTGAAGACGCTCTACCAGTGGAAGTGGCGCGGCGAGGGTCCGCCAGTGCGGAAGATCGGCCGTCATCTTCGATATGCGCCCGACCAGGTCCGGGCCTGGGCCACCCAGCCGGAAGCGGCGTGATCGCTCGTGGGCCACGTACAAGACCGTTGGTTCCGCACCGTGCGGGACGAGCTCACCGGCAAGCCCCGACGGGAACGCACTGACCTGCACGGTACGGGGCTGCGCTACAAGGTCCGCTACGTCGACCCCGAGGGCCGGGAGCGGTCGAAGTCGTTCCCCGACCGACGCAAGAAGGCCGCGGAGGACTTCCTCGGGGAGATGGAGTCCGGCGTCCGCGCGGGGACCTACCTCGACCCCGACGCCGGCAAGGTGCCGTTCCGCGAATACGCGGAGAACTGGGTCAAGGGGCAGTCCAGCGACGCGTCCTCACGGCAGTCGATCGAGAGCCGGCTCCGCAGCCAGCTCTACCCCTTCTTCGACCGGCGCCCGGTCGACGCCATCGGGCCGGCTCGCGTGCGCGACTGGCTCGCGTGGCTGGAGGAACGTCGGCTCGACGGGACGTATCGGGCGGTCCTCTTCGACACGCTGTCGTCGATCATGAACGCCGCGGTCGAGGACAAGCTCATTCGTGACAATCCCTGTCAGGCACGGAGCATCAAGAAGCCCCGACGGTCCAGCCGGCGCGTCGTGCCCTGGCCCCTGGAACGGGTCCGCGCCGTGCAGCAAGGGCTGGTCGAGCGGTGGCGTCTGGCGGCTGATGTCGGAGCCGGGCTCGGCCTCCGCCAGGGCGAGGTGCTCGGACTCTCGGCCGGTGACCTCGAAACCGCTGAGGCCGTCGTTCACGTCGTTCGGCAACTGCGGATCATCCGCGGCCAGCTGGTCTTCGCCCCGCCCAAGGGTGGCAAGTCGCGGACGGTCCCGCTACCCGATGAGGTCCGCACCGCCGTGGCGACGCATCGCCGGACCTTCCCGCCGGCGCGGGTCCGGCTGCCGTGGCTGGAGCCCGGACGGCGCACCGTCGAGGTTCAGCTACTCCTGTCGAACGAGCGGGGCGAGCCGCACTCGGGCGATCACTTCAACAAGGTGATGTGGCGCGGAGCGTTCCGGGCGGCCGGACTGGCCTACGCGCCGCGGACCGACGGCATGCACGCCCTGCGCCACTTCTACGCCTCGACGCTCCTGGCCGGCGGCGTCTCCATCAAAGAGGTCGCCGAGTACCTCGGCCACGCCGACCCCGGCTTCACGCTCCGGACCTACACCCACCTCGTGCCGTCGAGCCACGCTCGCGCGCGCCAGGCCGTGGACGCCGTGCTCGGGGCCGGCGCCAACTCCTCCGACGGCCTGAGGACGGCCTGATCATGAAGACGCCGACGACGACCGGCCACCGAGTGCCACACCTGGCCTGGACGCACAAAGGCGCTGATCACGAGAACAGCCCTCGTGACCAGCGCCGATGCCGCCGGGGAGCGTCAGGCGATGTGGCGCCCGCTGATGGCGCGGGCGATGACGAGCTGCTGGATCTGTTCGGTGCCCTCGAAGATGTCGTAGATCTTCGAGTCGCGGTGCATCCGCTCGACGGGGTGCTCGCGGGAGTACCCGGCGCCGCCGAGGATCTGGATGGCGCGCTCCGTGGCCCACACGGCGACGCGGCCGGCCTTGAGCTTGGACATCGAGCCCTCACCGGCCTCGAACGTCACGCCGTTGCGCCCCATCCACGCCGCGCGCCACACGAGCATCCGGGCGGCGTCGATCTCGGTCTTCATGTCGGCGAGCGTGAAGGCGATCGACTGGTTGTCGATGATCGGGCGACCGAAGGTCTCGCGGCCCTTGGCGTACTCCAGCGCGTACTCGTAGGCCGCGCGGGCGATGCCGATGGCCTGCGATCCCACCGTGGGGCGGGACAGCTCGAAGGTCTGCATGGCCGCCGAGCCCTTGGACTTCACGCCCTCACGCACCCGGGCGAGCCGCTCGTCGAGCTTCTCCTTGCCGCCGAGCAGGCACGAGCCCGGGACCTTGACGTCGTCGAGGAAGACGTCGGCCGTGTGGGACGCGCGCAGGCCCATCTTCTTGATCTTGCGGGCGGTCTCCAGCCCGGGCGTGTTCGGCGGCACCACGAACGCGGCCTGCCCGCGGGACCCCAGCGAGGAGTCGACCACGGCCTGGACGACGTGGATGTTGGCGATGCCGCCGTTGGTCGCCCACGCCTTCTGGCCGGTGAGCGTCCACTCGTCCTTGGCCTCGTCGTAGACCGCGCGGGTGCGCATGGCCGAGACGTCGGAGCCCGACTCCGGCTCCGAGGAGCAGAACGCCGCGACCTTGACGTCGCCGGCGTCGCCGTAGCACTGCGGGATGAACTCGACCATCTGCTCGGGCGTGCCCGAGGAGAAGATGCCGGCGACGGCGAGGGTCGTACCGAAGATCGCCATGCCGATGCCGCCGTCGCCCCAGAAGAGCTCCTCGTTGACGATCGGCAGGCTCAGACCCGTCTCGTCGCCCCAGAAGCTGGCCAGGGTCTCGAAGTTGTAGAGCTCGATCTTCGCGGCCTCCTGCAGGACGGGCCACGGCGTCTCCTCGCGCTCGTCCCACTCGGCCGCGGCCGGGCGGATGACGTCGGCGGCGAAGCCGTGGGCCCACTCGCGCAGGTCGGTGTGGTCCTCGGAGAGCTCCATGGAGAAGGTCATCGGGGGCTCCTAGTCAGGCCAAGGGGTCAGTCCGAGATGTCAGGCCGAGGGGATGGTGAACATCTTCTGCAGCGCGGTCGCGAAGCCGATGTCGCCCGAGACCTTGATCTTGCGCGTCATGAAGAGGGTCACCGGGGAGGCGTTGTTGGTGACGATCTTGAGGAACTGCACGCCGTCCATCGACAGCTCGGTGCGGGGCTCCTCGGTCAGCGCCTCGTCGACCTCGCAGACGCCGTGCTGCATGGCGGTCTGGTAGTCGTCGCTGTCGCCGGCGGGGGCGCCCGTGACGTGCCAGTGCACGACCTGGCGCTTCGCGCTCGACCCCTTCGAGGAGTAGAACTCCGCCATCCGCCCGAAGATGGCGTCGAGCACGGAGCGCCGCACCTCGGACGACATGACCGCCTCGAGCTGGCCCTTGCCGGTGCTCTTGACCAGCCGCGCGAACAGGGAGGGGTCGATGTCCTTGCCCCCGCCGTCGGCGAGGCCGTCACGCAGGGCGTCGACCAGCTGCTCGTTCGACAACGACTTCGGGTCGACGCTGCGACCCAGCTCGTTGACGTCGATCTTCTCGGGCACGGGTTCACTCCGGCGTCGTCGCAGATGTGTCAGGTACTGGCGGTCCCGCCAACCCGGACTACTTTACGCGTCGGTAGATACGGTGCAACCGTGACCTCGGAGACGCCCCGCCGCCGCCTCGCCCCCGAGGTGCGCCGGCGCCAGGTGCTGGACGCGGCCGTCGCCGTCTTCTCCGAGGAGGGCTTCCACGGCGCGTCGATGGACGCGGTGGCCGCGCGGGCGGGCGTCAGCAAGCCGCTGGTGTACGCGCGCGGCGGCAGCAAGGAGGAGCTCTTCGCCGCGTGCCTGCGCCGCGAGGCCGACCGCCTGCTGCGGTCGGTGCAGAGCGCGGCCGGCTCCGGCGACGACGACCCCGTGGCCCGCCTGCGCCGCGGACTGCGGGCGTTCTTCCACGCGCTGACCACCCGCCGCGAGGGCTGGACGGTGCTGTGGCGCCAGGCCTCGACCGGTCCGTTCGCGGGCGAGGTGGACGCCCTGCGCCGCCAGATCGTCGGCGAGGCCGCCGACCTCATGGCCGGCGGCCTGGGCGTGCCCCGCGCGGTCGCCCTGCCCTACGCGCACACGCTCGTCGGGGCGGCCGAGGGACTGGCCGACTGGTGGCTGACCAGCGAGGACCAGGAGACCGTCGGGGGGACCGAGCCCGCCGACGCCCTCGCCGACCTGCTCGTCGCCGTCGTCGGCCCGGGCCTCGCGGCGATCGGCGGCCGCTCCCTCGGGTCCTCTACCGCCGTCTCGCCCGAGCGCTAGACGGCGGGATACGCCGCGATCTGCGGCGTCCGACCCAGCGCGTACCGCCGTCCGCCACCCCCGACCCGGGAACGAACGGCGCCTTCGCTGCTTCGGGGCGGATTCGTGCGGTGGTCGCAACACCCCTTGGTCAGTTGCT
>NZ_BAABHO010000058.1:0-32134 GCF_039542135.1 Actinomycetospora chlora | reverse complement strand
GGGCGGGCGCGTGCCGACCGGGCGGCCGGCGGGATCATCGGCGCGGCCGCGGGCGCCGGCGGGTCGCCGTGGTCGGCGGCGACCGCGCGCAGGACCACGGCGACCTCGGGCCCGCCGGCACCCAGGGTGAGCGTGAGCCGCGGCGTCGCCCCGGGGGACAGGCGCAGCTGCTGGAGGCGGGCGCCGGCGACGAACACGCCGTTCTGGCTGCGGTCGATCAGCTCCCACCCGCCGGGCAGGGCGCGCAGCTCGGCGTGGACGCGCGAGACGAGGGGGTGCACCACCCGGAACCCGGCGGCCTCGTCGCGGCCGAGCGTGACGCTGGTGCCGGTGGGCACCACGAGGTGCTGGTCGCCGTGCGCGAGCTCGAGCTGCGGGGCCGTGAGCGGGCGACCGCGGACGGCGCGACGGGCGCCCGCCCGCCGGGGCACGGGTTCCACCGAGTGCACGCCGCCGCCCTCCTCGCGGGCCGGGCGGGGGCCCGGCCGACGTCACCTCCCCCGGCGCGATCGCGCGAGTTGGTGACAGTCTGTGTTCGCGAGAAGGTCCTCACCAGGGAGTTCGCGATAATCGCGACGGACCACTACCCCTGGTGATCGGCCTGCTGATCCGGGCCGCGCCCGGGATCAGGCGGGGCGGGGCAGTGCCGCGGTGTCGGTCCGCCGGCGCAGGACGCGCTCGCCGTCGGCGGGCGCGAACGGGCGCGTCAGCGGGTCGCGGCGGGCCGCCTCGGTGTCGATGGCGCCCGTGCGGGTCCTGACCTGCACGGAGCCGACCTCGGCGAGGCGGCGGTGCACGCGCTCGAGACGGGCCTGGAGCGCCGCGGTGTCCACGGCCTCCTGCTGGCGGGCGCGGCGCGTGTGGCGGCCCCGCAGGCCGCGGCCGGCCTCGGCGAGGAGGGCGTCCTCGTCCTCGGTGCGACGGGCGGCGGAACGGGCGGTGGAGGTCGAGCGGCGGAACATCGTGGATCACGTCCCTCGGTGCGACGGGCCCCTGCGGTCACCCTCTGCATCGAACGCCGGACGGCGGCTCTTGATGGGCCGTCCGGTGGACTGGGCCGGACCCGAACGGGGGTCAGCCCGGCGGTGTCAGAAGAGACCGCCGAACACGCCGCCGTCCCCGCCGTCACCGGACCCGTCGCCGCCGCCACCGTCGGCCGCCCCGTCACCGTCCCCGCCGCCGGCCCCGGCGTCCCCCGTGCCCCCGGCACCGGCGCCCGCGCCACCGTCGCCGGTGCCGCCGGCGGGCGCCCCCGACGAGGGCGTCGAGCCCGCCCGCGCGACCGAGAGCGTGACGGTGCTGCCGCGGGGCACGGCCGTCCCGACGCCGGGCTGGACGGACACGACGGTGCCGGCGGCGCCGCCGCCGTCGACCTCGCGCACCGACACCTCGAGCCCGACGCCCTCGAGCGTCGCCTCCGCGGAGGCGCGCGAGCGCCCGGTGACGTCGGGGACCTGGAGGGTGGCGCGGCGCTGCCCGATCGTCAGCTCGATCGCTCCGCCCGGCGGGCGCAGCGAGCCGGGGACGGGGTCCTGGCCGACGACCTGGCCGACCTCCGTGGCGTCGTCGGTCTCCCGCAGCCGCGGCACCGGCGTGAGCACGAGGCCCGCCGCCTCCGCCGCGACGCGCGCCGCCTCGGGGCTGCGCCCGACGAGCAGCGGGACCTGGACCAGCCCCGGCCCGCGCCCGATGCGCAGCGTCACCGGCGAGGACTCGTCGACGCGGGCACCGGCGTCGGGGGTGACGGACACGACGCGGTCGAGCTGCTCGGGCGCGGACGCGACGGGGACGACGAGGGGGGCGAGCCCGGCCTCGGTGACCGCCCGCTCCGCGTCCTCCCGCGCCATCCCGACGAGCTGGGGCACGGCGCTGCCGGACGGGGCGAGCAGCCACCAGCCGCCGAGGCCGAGCACCGCGACGAGCCCGAGCGCGATCACCGCCAGCCGGCGGCGCGGGCGGGCCGGTCGCACCGCCGCGTGGGCGCCGGTGCGCGTCCCGCGGGCGACCTCGGGGGTCAGGCGGGTCTCGGCGGTATCGCCCTCGGGGTCGACGGCGGGGTCGACGGCGGCCCGGCGCGTGCCCGCGGGCCCCCGGCGCGCCCTGCCGCGACCGGGATCGGTCGCCTCGCCCTCCGGCCCGTCGCCGGCGGCGAGGCGCTCGTGCTCGGCCAGCACCGCGGGGGCGTCGGGGCGCTCCCCGGCGAGCACGCGCAGCAGGTCCGCGCGCATGTCCCCAGCCGTCGCGTAGCGGTTGTCGGGGTTCTTGGCCATCGCCTGCCGGACCACGGCCTCGAGCTCGGCGCCGATCTCCACCCCGGGCGGGGCGAGCGTCGCGACCAGCGGCGGGTCCTCCCGCACGTGCTGGTAGACGATCGCGACGGGGCTGTCCGCGGTGAACGGCGGCTCGCCGGTGAGCAGCTCGAAGAGCACGCAGCCCGCGGCGTACACGTCGGCGCGGGCGTCGACGTCCTGGCCGAGGCCCTGCTCGGGCGAGAGGTACTGCGCCGTGCCGATGACCATGTCGCCGGTCAGCGCCGGCCCGGTCTCGGTGAGGGCGCGGGCGATGCCGAAGTCCATCACCTTCACCACGTCGCCCGGCGTGATCATGATGTTGGCCGGCTTCACGTCCCGGTGGACGATGTCCTGGGCGTGGCTGTGGCCGAGCGCCGCGCACACGTCGGCCATCACCGCGCAGGCGCGCTCGGGCGCCATCGGGCCGTGGGCCCGCACGATGTCGCGCAACGTCGAGCCGCTGACGTACTCCATGACGATGAACGGCAGGCCGACCTGCTCTCCTGCCACCTCGCCGGTGTCGTAGACCGCGACGATGCCGGGGTGGTTGAGCCCCGCCACGTTCTGGGCCTCGCGCTCGAAGCGCAGGCGGAACGACGGGTCACGGGCCAGGTCGGCCCGCAGCACCTTGATCGCGACCTCGCGGCCCAGACGGACGTCGAGGCCGGCGTGGACGTCGGCCATCCCGCCGCGGCCCAGGGACGGGCCGAGCTGGTACCGGCCGGCCACCACCGTCGCCTGCGACATGCGCTCCTCGTGCCCCTCGGTCGGCTCCGGACCTGCTCGTACCCGCGCTCCGCGTCAGCATCACCCGGACGGGTCCAACGGCCCGGGAAGGGGTGGGACACGGCGGGTCGCCCCTTCGGCGCGAGAGTTCGTCCGTTCGTCGGGCGGCGTGACTCCGGACGGTCCTCAGCTGCCGCAGTCGCAGCAGCTGCAGCAGCCGTCCCCGTCCGAGCAGCAGTCGCAGCAGTCGCACCCGCAGTCGGTGCAGTCGCAGCAGGTCGCGCAGGGGTTCGACCGCGGCTGGCCGCTCCACGGGCCGGTGATCGGGTCGGTGCAGCAGAGCTGGCCGGTGCAGCAGAGCCCGGCGGCGGCCGCGCAGCCCGCGAGGAATTCCCGCGGCGGGTGGCTCCCGGGGTGGTCGCCGGGATGCGGCGGCTGGTCGGTGGACGGCTGCTCCGAGCGGAGCAGCGTGCGCCCCAGGGCGCGGTCGGTCTCGTGGACCAGCAGGCGGTGCGCGAGCCGCGCGTCGAGCCCGTCGGTCAGCGCGACGGTCGGCAGCGTGGCGGCGATGGTCGCCACCTGGGCCCGGGCGAGCGCCCGTGTGGCGTCCACTCCGGCGCCGGTGGCGTCGACGGGGTTCCACCGTCCGTCGCGGCGGTCGTCGTCGAGGTCGTCGAGGGCGTCGATGAGGTGGGCGAGGCGCCCGAACGCGGCGCCGGTGACGGCGAGCGGGGCCGCGTTCGCCGGGCGCCCGGCGAGCACCGCGGTGTGCGCGAAGGCCGCGGCGACCGCGTCGGCCGTCGGCGCGGTGGCGTCGGCGAGGGTCACCGTCCCGGCCGCGTGCTCGACGGCGTGCTGCCGGGCCGGCACCGCGAGCAGCGCGGACGGGTCGAACCCGGTGGGTGCCGTGGCCCGGGCGCGGTCGCTCCAGCGGGTCGCGACCCTCCGGCCGGCCGCCGCGAGCGGGCGGTGCCGGAAGGCGCCCTGCGCGTCGTCGACGTGGTCAGCGAGGTGCCCCGCGGCGAGCAGCAGCGCGGCGTGGGCGGCGAGCGCGGCCGCGTCGCCCGACACGACGGTCGCGGTCCGCAGCCCGCGCGCGGGGCAGGGTCCGGCCCGGCGTTCGGTCGCGGTGTCGGGGCCGGCCTGCGCGGCGGCGAGCACCGACACGAGCAGCGCGTCGACGTTGGTGGCGGTGCGCGCGAGCTGGCCGTGGCCGTCGCGCAGCGACAGGCACGTCCCGCACAGGTGCGCTGCCCACCGGCGGTGCAGCGCGGGGGAGAGGTGGTGACGACAGGGGCGGACGATGCCGAGCACCGCGGGGACGCTAGCGGGCCCGCCGATGTCGATCACGGGCCCGTTCGACGGGTCGCGCACGACCGTTCGTCGCAACCCCGTCCCCCGGCGGTGTGTGCCGATCGTGGGCGCGGGGAAGGGTGCGCGCGATCCGTGGCACGCCCCGTCGGGGGCTGGACGTGCGCACGGCGACTCCGAGGGAGACTCCGAGATGATCTCGACGAACAGGGCACGCCTCCTCGCGACCCCGGCACTGATCGGCGCGCTCGGGCTCGGCGTCCTCGCCGGCTGCTCGCAGGGCCCGCAGCAGCCGCCGCCCGGGGGCGCGGGGCAGCCCAGCGCCGCCGGCCAGGCCGCTCCCGGCGGGGCGCCGGGCCAGCCGCCGGGCGGCGCGCCGGGCCAGGCTCCCGGCGGGGCCCCCGGTCAGGCCCCGGGTCAGGCCCCGGACGCGGGGGCCCCGGTCACGCCGGGCGCCGAGGGTGGTGACGGCGGTGCCGGCGGTGCCGGTGGCGCGGGCGGCACCGGGGCGGACGGCTCGGGCAGCGGTTCGGGCAGCGGTTCGGGCAGTGGCTCGGGCGCCGGGGGCGGCGCCAGCCAGACCCCGTCGGGCGGCGTGGAGACCGGCGGCGGCTCGACGTCGGGCGTCGAGCACGCCGGCCTGATCGGTGCCGGCGCCCTCGCGCTGGCCGGGGCGGGTGCGCTCGGCGCGGCCGCCGCCCGTCGCCGTCGCGAGCAGGCCTGACGCTCGCCCGGGGACCGGCTCCCCGCCGATCCGTGGCCCCGTGTGGCGTTACTGGCTGGTATCGCTCGCTCAGCGAGCGATACCAGCCAGTAATCGCCGCCGCGGGGGTTGAGGCCGGCCGGGCTCCCGGCGCGGCGGGGGAGGAGGGCCCGCGTGGACGATGAGCACGCCCTCCCCGCCGGCGACCCGGCCACCGGCGACCCGGCCACCGGCGACCCGGCCACCGGCGACCCGGCCACCCGCGACCCGGCCACCGGCGACCCGGCCACCGGCGACCCGGCCCGCCGGCCCGACCGGGTCGGCCGGGTCCTCGCGGCGGACGCGGTGGTGCTCGCCGTGCTGCGGGTGGGGCTGCTGGGCTGGGCGCTGGTCGACCAGACCGGCCCGCCCCCGGCGCCCGCGGCCGTCGCCGGACCCCCGCCGCCGTCCCGCCTCGTCGGCGCCCCGCCCGGGCGGGTGGCCGAGACCGCCGAGCCGCTCGCGTCGGCGTCCCCGCCCGCGACGCTGCGGGTGGCCGCGATCGGGGTGGACTCCCCGGTCGACCAGGTCGGGCTCAACCCGGACCGGACGATGGAGGTGCCGGCCGAGGGCACGCCCGGCTACGACCACGCCGCCTGGTTCCGCTACTCGGTGGCCCCCGGCCGCCAGGGCCCGTCGGTGATCATCGGACACGTCGACTCCGCGGCGGAGGGCCCGTCGGTGTTCTACGCGCTGGGCCGGCTGCGTCCCGGCGACCGCGCCGACGTCGTCCGCGCCGACGGCGCGACGGTGACGTTCGAGGTCACCGAGGTGGCCGTCTACCCGAAGGACGCGTTCCCCACCGACCGCGTCTACGGCCCGACGCCCGGCCCGGAGCTGCGGCTGATCACCTGCGGCGGCAGCTTCGACCGCGCCGCGGGCTCGTACCGCGACAACACCGTGGTCTACGCCCGGGAGATCCCCTAGCCGCGCACTCGCGCCCGGAAATGCATCGCCCGGTAGGGCCAGTTGGTCGCGGTGTTCCACTGGCTGACCACGAGGTGGATCTCGTCGGGCGTGGAGCCGGGCAGGATGTAGCCGCCGTAGAGCTGGGCGACGCGCCCGCAGCCGTGGTCCTCGTCGCCCCACCCGCAGCCGGCGACGACGGGCAGGCGCTCGGCGGTGTGCAGGTTGGTGGTCGGCCCGTCGGGCAGCGGGACCAGGTCGATGCGGTACCGCCCGGCGTCGAACGCCGCGAGCCACCACTCGTCGCCGACGCGCCGCAACGACAGCTCCCCGAACGCCCCGGGCAGGACGGGCGTCGGGGTGCGGCCCCAGGCCCAGCTGCCCCCGGCCGTGTCGCCCTCGAAGCCCCAGCCCTCCCACGCCTGCGTGTCGAGCAGCCGGTCGGCCGGCACCCGGTGCAGCAGCAGGCCCTTGTCGCGCTGGAAGCCGGTGGTCAGCGCGTAGACGTAGCCGTCGGGGCCGAGCTCCCAGGTGAGCATCTGGAAGTGCCCGTCGAGGTGGTGGCCCCACCACCACGCCTCGGTCGGCTCCCAGGTGACGCCGTTGTCGGTGGAGCGGTGGATCTCGGTCCAGTGCACGGTCCCGAGCGCCTGGCAGACCATGACGTGCAGGTAGATCGTGTCGCCGATGGTGATCATGTCGGTGGGCAGGACCGTCCCGACCTTGAGCCCGCCGACGAGGCCGAAGAGGCGCCCGCCGACCCGCGAGCCGTGGTGGTACTCGACGACCTGGTCGGCGTAGTCGCGCGCCGACCCGCCCGATCCGGTCCAGACGAGGCCGTCGGCGAGGGTCGACGGGTCGCCGAAGAGGATCACCGGCGAGCGCCAGCCGGGTCCGCCGACGCCGGCCCGCTCGAAGGTGTCGCCGAAGACGGCGACCAGCCGCCCGTCCGGCGCGAGGACGGCGGCGCCGAGGTCGGTGCCGCCGACGCCGTACGCGTCGGTGTGCCCCGGCCCGGTCAGGTCCCGCAGCTTGGTGACCTCGAGGGTGCGCATGCGCCGATCCTCCCGGTCCGGGAGGTCACCGGCACGGGGTCCCTCAGGCGGGTCCCTCAGGCGGTGAGGCGCTCGCCGGCCGTCCCCCGGCGCTGGGTCGGGATCGTCACCACGGACGGGGTCGTCGGGACGCGGTGGCACGCCGCCAGGGTGCGCTGGTCGATGGTGCCTCGGACGGCCATCGAGACCACCGGTACGGCCATCCACGCCGCTGCCGTCGCGCCTCCGAGGGCGAGCACGACCGTCTTCATGGTTCCCCCCTGGTGCCCGCGCACGGGCGATGACATCTGCTCCGACCGGCGGCCGGTGCGCGGTCCACGGTAGAGCGCGGCGCGTGATCCACTGTTCGGCCGTACGGGTGACAGCCCCTCAGGTTGCTCTCATGCTTCTGTGAGCTGGGTCACGACGATCACCGGCGCCCGAGGGTGCAGACTCGCGCACCGAGAGACGGTCAGCCCTGACTGTCGCCGCGCCCCTGCGGGAGGACCCGTGGACCGCCCCGTCCGCATCGCCAACTGCGCCGGATGGCTGTGGGACCGGTTCTCCGGGCTGCGCGACGCGCTGGCCGGGCCGGTGGACGTCGTGACCGGCGACTACCTCGCCGAGCCCACCCTGCGCCAGCTCGCCCTCGAGCGCGCGCAGGACCCGTCGCTGGGCTACGCGCGCAGCTTCCTCGCGCAGTTCACCGACGCGGTCGGGCTGCTGGCGCAGCGGGGCGCGCGGCTGGTGGTGGACGCGGGCGGGCTCAACCCGGCGGGCCTCGCCGACGAGGTGCGGCGGGTGGTCGCCGAGGCGGGGCTCGACCTCACGGTGGCCCACGTCGAGGGCGACGACCTGTCCGCCCGGCTGGACACGCTCGGGGCCCTCGAGCACCTCGACACCGGCGTCCCGCTCGCCGACTCCGGCCTCGAGCCGACCACCGCCAACGCCTACCTCGGCGGCTGGGGCATCGCCGCGGCGCTCGCGGCCGGGGCCGACGTCGTCATCTGCCCGCGGGTCACCGACGCCTCGCTGACGGTGGGCGCGGCCGCGTGGTGGCACCGCTGGGGGACCGAGGACTGGGGCGCGCTGGCGGGCGCGGTCGCCGCCGCGCACGTCATCGAGTGCGGCCCGCAGGCCACCGGCGGCAACTTCTCCGGCTTCACGTCCGTCCCGCGCGTGGACGACCTCGGCTACCCGATCGCCGAGATCGCCGCCGACGGGACGGCCGTGATCACCAAGCACGACGACGCCGGCGGCACCGTCACCACCGACACCGTCACCGCCCAGCTCCTCTACGAGATCCAGGGCCCGACCTACCTCAACCCCGACGTCACGGTCCACCTCGACGACGTCGCGCTCACGGCGGTCGGGCCGGACCGCGTCGAGATCACCGGCGTCACCGGATCGCCGCCGCCGTCGACCACCAAGCTGGCCATGACCGCCCCCGGCGGCTACGAGTCGAGCGTCGCCTTCTACGCGACCGGCCTGGACCTCGAGGCCAAGGTCGCCCTGCTGCGCACGCACGTCGAGCGGATCACCGCCGGGCTCGACCTGACCCTGCTGCGGGTCGACCGCATCGGCGCTCCCGTCGAGGACCCGCCCGACCAGTGGGCGGCCGCCCAGCAGATCCTCGTCACCGCGCAGTCGCGGACGCGCCGCCCGGTCGACGCGCAGCACTTCGTCGCCCCGATGACCGGGCTCTTCCTGCCCGGCTACCCGGGGCTCTACGTCAACCCGCTCAAGGTCTGCGCCCCCGTCGTGGAGTACTGGCCGGCGCTCGTGCCCGTCGACGTGCTCGACCACGTCGTCGTCACCGCCGACGGCACCCGCACCCCGGTCAAGGACACCCCGGTCCGGGTGACGCCGGGCGGGCAGCGGCCCTCCGACGAGGCCCCGCCGCTCCCGGACCTCGGCCCGACGCGCCGCGCGCCGCTCGGGCTCGTCGCGCACGGGCGCTGCGGGGACAAGGGCGGCAACTCCAACGTCGGGTTCTGGGCGCGCGACGAGGCGTGGGACTGGCTGCGCGCCACGCTGTCCACCGAGCGGCTCCGGGCCCTGTTCCCCGACGCCGCCGACGTCGAGGTCGAGCGCCACGAGTTCCCGGCGCTGCGGGCCGTGCACTTCGTCGTCCACGACGTGCTCGGCAAGGGCGCGTCGTCCAACGGCCGCCCCGACATCGCCGGCAAGGCCGTCGCCGAGTTCCTGCGGGCCCGGTTCGTGGAGGTGCCCGAGTGTCTGCTCTGACCAGCCGGCTCCAGCAGGCCTGGGAGAACCCGCTGACCAGCGCCGACGGGTTCGACCCGCTCGCCGAACTCGACGAGGTCCTCGCCCCGCTCGGTCTCGCCGCCGCCGACGCGGGCGGCGCGGTGACGCTGACCGGCGCCGACCCCGTCGTGCCCAGCCCGGTGCGGGTGGGGGCGGCGGCCAGCGTCGGGCTGCTGGCCAAGTCGGTGGCCGCCGCCGCGCTGCACCGCGACCGCGGCGGCCCCGGCCAGGACGTCCACGTCGACCTGCGCGCCGCGCCCCACCGCCTGTGCCCGTTCTACGACCGCACCTGGGAGCGCCTCGGCGGCTACCCCGTCGCGTCCAGCGTCGAGCAGGGCAACGCGATGGGCTTCGCCTTCTTCCGGTGCGCCGACGGGCGCTTCGTGATGCCGCAGAACATGTACCCGGGGCTGCGGATGCGGGCCCAGGAGCTGCTCGGCATCCCGCTGACGCACGCCGCGGTCACCGAGGCGATCGCCCGGTGGGACGCCGGGGAGCTGGAGGAGGCGGCGGCGGCCGCGGGCGTCGTCATGCCGCTCGTGCGCACCCTGCCGGAGATGCTGGCCGAGCCGCAGTACACCGACGTGCTCGCCGACCTCCCGCTCGTCGAGGTCACGAGGATCGGCGACAGCGACCCGGAGCCGCTGCCGCCGCTCGGGGAGCAGCCGTTCTCCGGCCTGCGCGCCCTGGGCATGGGGCACGTCATCGCCGGGGCGGGCTTCGGGCGGTCGTTCGCGCTGCACGGCGCCGACGTGCTCAACCTGTGGCGCCCCGGCGAGACCGAGCACGAGACGACGTACGCGTCGGCCAACGTCGGCATGCGCTCGGCGTGGCTCGACCCGCGCCGCGACCGCGGCGAGCTCTCCCGCCTGCTCGCCGGCGCCGACGTCCTGTTCCACAACCGGCGCCTGCCGTTCCTCGACGAGATCGGCCTGACACCGGGGCAGGCGGTCGCGGAGCGTCCCGGGCTGGTGTCGGTGACGGTGTCGCTGCACGGCCTGGAGGGCCCGTGGGCGGGCCGGCCCGGCTTCGACCAGACGGCCGGGTCGGTCACCGGGATGATGCTGCTCGAGGGCGGCGGGGAGACCCCGCGCCTGCCCCCGATCCTCGTGGTCAACGACTACATCGTCCCGTGGCTCGCGCAGGCCGGCGTCGTCGCGGCGCTGCGGCGGCGGGCGACCGAGGGCGGCTCGTACCACGTGCACGTGTCCCTGACCCGCGTCGCGCTGTGGATCCTCTCGCTCGGGATCCTCGACCGGGAGTGGGCGCACGCGACCGCGGGCAGCACCGAACGGCACCGCTACCTCGACCCCGCGACGTTCACCGCCGACACCCCGCTCGGCGCCTACCAGGGCGTCACCGACCAGGTGCACATGTCCGTGACCCCGGGGCGCTACGACCCGGTGCTCGTCGCCCGGGGCGCCTCGGAGCGCGCCTGGCGCTGAGCGCACACTGGCCCACCGTGCGCCCGGCCCTGGTGACCGTCCTGCTGCTGGTGCTGGCGGCGTGCGGCCGCGCGCCGGCGCCCACCCCGGCCCCGGACCCGGCTCCCGTGCCGGTCGCCCGGGCCGCGGTGCCGCCGGCGTCGACGCGCCCCGTCGCGCCGGCGCCCGTCGTCGTGCTCGACCCCGGCCACAACGGCGGCAACGCCGCGGCGGCCGCCGAGATCGGCCGCGACGTGCCCGACGGCCGCGGCGGGGAGAAACCCTGCAACACCACCGGCACCGAGACCGCGGACGGCTACGCCGAGCACGCGTTCGCGTGGGACGTCGCCGCGCGGGTGTCGCGGCTGCTCGAGGCGCGCGGGGTGGCGGTGCGCTCGACGCGCCCGGACGACACCGGCGTCGGCCCCTGCGTCGACCGGCGCGCGGCGATCGCGAACGAGGCGGGAGCGGCCCTCACCGTGTCGATCCACGCCGACTCGGGGCCGGCGGGCGGGCGCGGGTTCCACGTCGCGACGTCCGACCCGCCGCTGGCCCCGTCGCAGCGGACACCCTCGACGGCGCTGGCCCGGGCGCTGGCGGACGGCCTCGTGGCGCAGGGGTTCGGGCCGTCGACCTACCGCGGGGAGGGCGGCCTCGACCCCCGGGACGACCTGGCCGGGCTCAACCTCGCGCGCGTCCCGGCGGCGCTGGTGGAGTGCGCGAACATGGCCGAGGCCGGCGACGCGGCGAGCACCGAGGACCCGGCCGGACGGCAGCGCTACGCGGAGGGCATCGCCGCGGGGATCCTGGCCACCGTGGGGCGCTAGCTCAGGCGGCGCGTCCGGGCCGGTCCTGGTGCCAGCGCACGACGCGGACGACGACGTCGGTGAGCCCCTCGCGGTCGAGCGTCTCGCGCATCGACTGGGCGGCCTCGAGAGCGTCCATGCCCGGGAAGGGGCCGTGCGCGTCGACCTCGCCGGTCTGCGGGTCCACCGCCAGCACGACGTAGCCGTCGCACTCGTCGACCTCCATCTGCGCGGCGAGCCAGTCGATCCCGCCGGTGTCGACGGGGGCCGTGTCGGCGGGGTCGGAGTCGGGGTCGGCATCGAGGGCAGGATCGAGGGCCGGATCCAGGGCGGGGCGCCCGGCGCACCGCGGATCGTGGTCCATCGGTCTCACCTCCACGTCGTCGCGGCACCCGGCCGCGCGTCCCGGTCGACCGGTACCGGGTCCCACCGTCGAGGGACGGCCGCGGGCCCGGCGCCGGTCGCTGTCACCTGTGGTGACGTGAGGGTGCCCGCTTCCTGACTCAAGTTTTCAACCATTCACTCGGCCGGGGGGACCGCTCGGCGATGCGTCGGGAGGCCAGCCACACTGCGTGACTGACGGTGTCGGACCCGTCACTCGGTGTTGCCCATGGCACCGCACCGGTAGATCGTTAGGCGAACTAACATACTGGGAGGGTGACACGGTGAGCCGGTACGAGCAGTGGGACATCGTCTCGAGCGTGGGCCTGACCGCCCTCGTGGTGGCGGCCGGGCGGTCCGTCGACACGCACCGGCCGGACGCGCTGATCTCCGACCCCTACGCGGAGCGCTTCGTCGAGGCCGCGGCCCCGCCGACCCCGCTGCCGACCCGGCCCGTCCCGCCGCGCGACGGCTCCGAGGGCGAGCTGTGGCAGATGATGTCGGGCTACATGGGCGTGCGGACCCGCTTCTTCGACGAGTTCTTCGCCGCGGCGGGACGGGCGGGCGTGCGGCAGGCGGTCATCCTCGCCGCGGGTCTCGACGCCCGCGCCCAGCGCCTGGCGTGGGCGGCGGGCACGACGCTCTACGAGATCGACCAGCCGGCCGTGCTGGCGTTCAAGGACGACGTGCTCGACGGCGCCGGCGGGCAGGCGCGCTGCGACCGGCGCGTCGTCGCGGTCGACCTGCGCGACGACTGGCCGGGCGCCCTCGACGCCGCGGGCTTCGACCGGGCCGCGCCGACCGCGTGGCTCGCCGAGGGCCTGCTGCCCTACCTGCCCGCCGCGGCCCAGGACGCGCTGCTCGCGGCGGTCGACGAGCGCTCGGCGCCCGGGTCGCGGATCGCGATCGAGGACTTCACCAACCTCGGCGACCAGCTCGGCGACCCCGGCTTCCGCCGGGTCGCGCAGGACATCGGCGTCGACATGGCGTCGCTGATCCACACCGACGACCGGACCGACCCGGGGGACGCGCTCGCCGCGCGCGGTTGGGACGTCCGGGCGCACCGCGCGACCGACGTCGCCGCGGGGTGGGGCCGGGAGTTCGACCCCCTGACCCAGCGCCTCAACGGACGGTCGTCGTTCCTCGTGGCGCAGCGCGACGGACAGCGGGGCCGACCGTGGGACTGATCGCGCCCCGTCCGTCCCGGCGGTTCCGTCGGCCCGGTGGGCGTGCCTAGGGTCGTCCCCTGACCTCACGACCGCCACACGAGAGGACGGCCATGAGCGACACGCAGCTCCACGTTCCGGAGAACCTGACCTGGTCCGCGGTGACCGGCCGGGTCCGCGACCTCGTGGGCGAGGCCTTCACGACCGACGGGCCCGCCAACCTGGTCGACGGCGAGTGGCGGGCGGTCGGCACGCCCTCCGAGCAGACCAGCCCGAACGACGGGTCGTCGCTCGGCACCATGCTCAAGGTCGACGCGGCCACGGCCACCGACGCCGTGCAGCGCGCCGCGCAGACCCACCGCAGCTGGGCCGGCACCGAGCTCGACGAGCGCCGCCGCAAGGTCTCGGGCGCGCTCGACGCGATCGAGGGCGCCCGCGACGACCTCGCGCTGCTGCTCGCCTGGGAGATCGGCAAGCCGTGGAAGGCCGCGTGCTCCGACGTCGACCGCGCCATCTCCGGCGTGCGCTGGTACGTCGACGAGATCGAGGGGATGCTCTCGCGCGACGTCGAGGGCGCCCCGGCCAAGCGGGTGCCGCTCGAGGGGCCGGTCTCCAACATCGCCAGCTGGAACTACCCCATGAGCGTGCAGGTGCACGCCGAGCTGGTGCAGCTGCTCGCGGGCAACGGCGTCGTCGCCAAGACGCCGACGCAGGGCGGCTGGATGACGCTGACCGTCGCCCACGCGCTGATGGCCCGCGAGGGCCTGCCGGTCACGCTGCTCTCGGGGGACGGCTCCGAGCTCTCCGACGCGCTGATCCGCTCCCCCGAGATCGGGGCGCTGGCGTTCGTCGGCGGCCGGTCCAACGGCGGCAAGGTCGCCGCGCAGCTCGCCGACACCGGCAAGCGCCACATGCTCGAGCAGGAGGGCCTCAACACCTGGGGCATCTGGGAGTTCTCCGACTGGGACGCGTTCTCCGAGATCCTCAAGAAGGGCTTCGAGTACGCCAAGCAGCGCTGCACCGCGTACCCGCGGTTCGTGGTGCAGCGCAAGCTCGTCGACCGGTTCCTCGGGACCTACCTGCCGGTGCTCGACGGGGTGCGGTTCGGCCACCCGCTGGCGGTGGAGGCGTCCTCGGACGGCAGCACCGACGACCTGCCCGCGCTCGACTTCGGGCCGCTGATCTCGGCGGGCAAGGCGCAGGAGCTCGACGACAGCGTCGAGGAGGCCCTGCGCCACGGCGCCATCCCGCTCTACCGGGGCAGCAAGGACCACGGCCGCTTCCTCGACGGCCAGGACACGTCGGCCTACCACGCGCCGGTGTCGATGCTGGCCCCGCCGGGGGCGTCGCGGCTCATGCACGAGGAGCCCTTCGGGCCCGTGGACTCGATCGTCGTCGTCGACACCGAGGCCGAGATGCTCGCGCAGATGAACGCGTCCAACGGCGCGCTCGTCGCGAGCATCGCCACGGACGACACCCAGCACGGCGAGCGCCTCGCCGAGCAGGTCCAGGCGTTCAAGGTCGGCATCAACAAGCTGCGCTCGCGCGGGGACAAGGACGAGGCGTTCGGCGGCCGCGGCGAGTCGTGGAAGGGCGCGTTCGTGGGCGGCGAGTACCTCGTGCAGGCCGTCACCGAGGGCCCGCCCGGGGAGAACCTGTTCGGCAACTTCCCCGGCTACCACCGGTACCCCGCCACCTGAGCGACGGCTCGGTAGTGTCCTCCCGGCGCGGCCGTCGGGCCCGCCGTGGTCACGGTCGGTCGGGAGGGCCGGGATGGTCCTGCGGAACCGGGTGTCGCGCGAGGCCGCGACCCCGGGCGTGGCGGGTGCCACGGTGCACATGCCCGAGACGAGGGTCGGGCCGGTCCTCGCCCTGCTGCGGCGCCTGGCGCTGGCGCTGGCCTGCCTGGTGGCCGCGGCGCTGATCGTCTACGTCCAGCGCGACAGCTACACCGACAACAACAACACCGACGGCATCGGCCTGATCGACGCCTTCTACTACGCGACGGTGTCGCTCTCGACGACCGGCTACGGCGACGTCGTCCCGGTCACCGACGCCGCCCGGCTGGTGACCATCCTGGTGATCACCCCGCTGCGGCTGCTGTTCCTCATCGTCCTGGTCGGCACCACGGTCGAGCTGTTGACCGAGCGTTCCCGCCAGGCGTTCCGCATCCGACGGTGGAGGTCGCGCGTGCGCAACCACGTGGTGGTCGTGGGCTACGGGACGAAGGGCCAGGCGGCGGTGACCACCCTGCGCGGCGACGGCCACGACGTCGACCACATCGTCGTCGTCGACACCGACCGCGGCCGCCTGGACGCCGCGTCCGCGCTGGGCCTGGTCACCGTGCGCGGCGACGCCACCCAGTCGTCGGTGCTGCGCACGGCGGGGCTGCCGCACGCGACGGCGCTCGTCGTGGCGACCAACCGCGACGACACCGCGGTCATGGTCACGCTGACCGCCCGCGAGATGGCCCCCAAGATCATGATCACGGCGGCGGTCCGCGAGGCGGAGAACGTGCACCTGCTGCGGCAGTCCGGCGCCGACTCGGTGGTGGTGTCCGCCGAGACGGCCGGCCGCCTGCTCGGGATGGCGACGACCACCCCGGCCGTCGTGTCGGTGGTCGAGGACCTCATCTCGCCCGAGGCGGGCATGAGCATCGGCGAGCGCCCGGTCACCGAGGCCGAGGTCGGCGGCTCCCCGCGCCACCTGCGCGACATCGTGCTCGGCGTGGTGCGGGACGGCCACGTGCACGCGATCGACGCGCCCGAGGTCGACGCCCTCGAGCGCGGCGACCGCCTGCTCTGCGTCCGCCGGGCCGGCCCCGACGAGGGCTAGCTACCGCGGCGCATCCCACCGTGCGTCGAGGAGGCGGGCGGCGCCGTAGAGCTGCGCGAGGTCGGGGTCGAGCGGGCGGCCGTAGGACCCGGCGAGCTCGCTCGCGGTGCGGCCGGAGACCGACCAGCCGAGCTCCCCGAGGCGGTCGGCGGCGTCGGGCCGGTCGTCGGCGAAGAACAGCTCGCGCACGTCGATCCCGAAGCGCCGCGACAGCGAGGCGAGCCGGGAGTCCGCCCCGCCGAGGTGCGCCACGATGTCGCCGAAGTGCTCGACGGCGAGGTGGCTGCCGGGCGCGGAGAGCTCGGTGACCCGGTCGAACAGGTCGATCTCGGCCTGCGCGGGCAGGTAGGGCAGCAGGCCCTCGGCGAGCCAGGCCGTCGGCACCTGCGGGTCGAAGCCCGCGTCGCGCAGGGCGGCGGGCCAGTCGTGGCGCAGGTCGACGCGCACGACGACGCGCTCGGCCCCCGGCGCCGCGGCGGTGGCGTCCTGCTCGGCGAGCACGCCGTCCTTGAAGTCGAGCACGCCGTGCTGGTCGACCTCGTAGACCGTGGTGCCGGCGGGCCAGTCGAGGCGCTGGGCGCGGGTGTCGAGCCCGGCGGCGAGCAGCACGACCTGGCGCACGCCGTCGGTGGTCGCCGCGGTGAGGGCGTCGTCGAAGAAGCGGGAGCGCACGCCGATGTACGCCGACTGCTCCTGCCAGTCGGCCTCGGTGGCCTCCTGCTCCGCGGCGAGGGCGCGCGCGTCCTCGGGCCGCGCCGGCAGGCGGATCTCGTCGGCGGCGGCGTCGACGAACGCCTCGGCGTAGGGGTCGTCGACCAGCCCGTCGGGGCGAAGGGTCTCCATCGCCCGCCCGCTGGCCACGCCCAGGGCCGTGACCCCGACGCTCTCGGTGATGCCCCACTGGTCGTCGTCCTCGCGCATGACCCCGGGATGCCCCGATCGTTGCGCAAGCTAACGAAGAAGCCGGTCTCAGCGGTGGACGGTCAGCAGGCAGCCGGGGCAATCGGCCTGCTCCGCACGCAGGCCCGGCACCACCTGCTCGACGGCGGCCCCGCACCGCGCCCGCAGGCCGGTCGGGTCGCCGAGCTCGCCCGAGGTCACGTCGACGACGTGCCGGCGCCGGTCGTCGCGCCCGGCGGCCACGAGCACCAGCGCGCCGTCCCCCGGCGTCGGGGGGCGCGGGTCGTCGACGTCGGGGTGCCGGGGCCGGTCGCCCAGCGGCGGGGGCGGCGTCGACCGGGGCATGGGGTCCATGCCGGTGGTCGGCGCCCCGGTGGGCCGGGCGTCCGGGTGGCCGGGGTCGGGGACGGTCATCGCGTCCTCCTCTCGTGCCGTGCGTCCACCGTAGGCGCCGCGCCCCGCCCGGTCGGCTCGTGTTCGCGCCGCGCGGACGGGCGTGATCGCCGATCGGAGGACCGGGACCGCGGCAGTCGCGTCGGAACTCCTCGGAGCGGCGATCACCGTTCGACGGGCTCCACGCGCCCGTCGGGGTGGTGCACCGCCGCGGCGACGACGAGGTCGGCCGCGTCCGGGACCGCGTGCTCGACCGACACCTCCGCGACGACGCGGCCGCGCGGCCACTCCCCGAGCGGGCGGGCGGTGTCCGGCCCGCGGCGGGGCGGGTTGATCAGGGTCGCGCCCATGTTGATCGGTGACAGGCGCACCGCCGGCGCGTGGCGGGCGAGCAGGGCGGCGGTGTCCAGCTCCAGCACGAGGTGGGCGCGGTCGCGGTAGGCCCGCGCGCCGAGCAGTCCCGCCACGCGCCGCCGCGTCGGCCACAGGTACACCCGCCCGTTGAGCATCCGGTAGAAGGCGGGCAGGTCCATGCCCTCGAGGCAGCGGGCGAGCTGGGCGTCGTGCAGGACGCCGTTGTCGCGCAGGACCGCGGGCCCGCGCCCGGGCGCGGTCAGCGTGACGGCGACGGGCCGGCGCCGCGTCACCAGCTCCGGCGCCGCGCCGTACCGCTCGACGAGGGCGGCGGCGCTCTGCAGGCCGTCGGCGCGGATCGCGGGCCACGCGCCGGCCTCGGCCATGTGGAACAGCCGCGGATGCCGTGCGGTGAACTCGGCGGCGGTGATGCCGGTGGTGATGGCGGCGGCGGGGCTCAGGAGCGTCGGCGGGGGAGCGGCAGCGCCGGGTCCTCGGCGACGTCCCCGAGGGTCTCGCGCGGCGGGCGCCGCGCCGCGGGCAGGTCGCGCAGGCCGTCGAGCACGCGCGCGAGGATCTCCGGGCGCGGGGCCGGCACGGGGCCCGCCGCCCGCGACGCCGCATCCCGCTCGAGCACGGCGTCCGTGGACTCACGATCGGGTGTCACCCGGCCGAGCGTAGGGACCCGGGCACCCTCGCCGGGGCAGGATCGTGCCTCCGGGCGGGGGGCGGCGGGTACCGCGCGACGAGGTGCAGCCCGGACCGTCGCCGGCGGTCTCGCGCGACGCGCCGCGTAACGAAGGCCGCCCGCGGTCCGAGGAGCACGGGAGTGGGTGACGCCCACGGTGGCGGAGACGGCGAGCGAGGGTGGTCGGGGCATGAGTCTGGGCAGCGTGGTGGACCCGGGACCGGGAGGGCCGGACCAGGAGGACCCGGAGCGTCGGCGTCGGGGCCTGCGCGCCCTGGCCTACGGCGTCATCGCGCTCCTGGTGCTCGTCCTGCTCGCGGCGGCCGGCGTCGTGATCGTCACCCAGCAGCTCGGCTCGCAGGTCGGCCGCTACCCGAACGTCTTCGCGGACGTCGACCCGTCGACGCGTCCGGCCGACTCCGCGGGGCAGACGTTCCTGCTCATGGGCACCGACACCCGCTCGCCCGAGGCGACGACGGGCACCGACGCCGCCCCCGACGCCGTCTTCGGCTCCCAGCGCAGCGACGTGATCATGGTGGCGTCGATCGCGCAGGACGGGCAGAGCGCGAGCGTCGTCTCCATCCCGCGCGACTCGTGGGTCGACATCCCCGGCCGCGGCAAGAACAAGATCAACGCGGCCTACGCCTTCGGTGGCCCGCCGCTGCTCATCCAGACCGTCGAGCAGCTGACGCGCGTGCACATCGACCACTTCGCGGTGATCGACTTCGCCGGCTTCGCGCAGATGACCGACGCCGTCGGCGGCATCGACGTCAACGTCGGCGTCCCGTCCGAGCGCGACGGTGTCGTCGTCCCGGCGGGCGAGCAGCACCTCAACGGCGCCCAGGCGCTGGTCTACGTCCGCGAGCGCTACAACCTGCCCGCCGGCGACCTCGACCGCGTCCGTCGCCAGCAGGCCGCCTTGCGGGCGTTCGTCAAGCAGGCGCTGTCGGCCGGGACGCTGTCCAGCCCGACCGGCGCCTACACGCTGGTCGACACGGTCACCCGCCACGTCGGCGTCGACGACTCGCTGTCCAACACCGGTCTCGCCCAGCTCGCCTTCGGCATGCGCGACCTGCGCAACTCCTCGATCTCGTTCCTCACCGTGCCCACCAGCGGGACGGGGACGGAGGGCGACCAGTCGGTGGTCTACCTCGACCAGACCGCCGACAACGACCTGTGGTTCGCGGTGAACAACGACCAGGTCCCGCAGTGGGTCGCCGCGCGCCCGCAGGAGCAGCTCTCCGACACACCCCGCTGAGGCGGGTACCCCCGTCGCGTGTGGGACGTGGTGGTCGTCGGCGCCGGCTCGGCGGGCTGCGCGCTGGCCGGGCGCCTCTCGGAGGACGCCCGGCGGCGGGTGCTGCTGCTCGAGGCCGGGGCCGCGGTCACCGACCCGGCGGGGTTCCCGCCCGAGGTCCGCGACGTCGCCTCGCTCGCCGCGGCCGACCCCCGCGGCCCGCACACGTGGGACGTCGGCGTCGAGCTCGCGCCGGGACGGCACACGCGGGTGGGACGGGGTCGGCTGCTCGGCGGGTCGAGCGCGGTCAACGGCGCCAACCACCTGCGGGCCACCCGCGCGGACCTCGACGCCTGGCCGGGCTGGTCGTTCGACGAGGTGCTGCCCTACTACGTCCGCGGCGAGACCGACCTCGACGTCCGTGGCCCCCTGCACGGCGACGCCGGGCCCGTCCCGGTCGTCCGGCCCGCGGGGGAGCTGCGGGCCGCGGTGACCGAGCGGTTCCTCGACGCCGCCGCCCGCGCCGGCGTCCGGTCCGAGCCGGACAAGAACGGCGACCGGCCACCCGGCGCCGGCCTCGTGCCCGCCAACGTCCGGCGCGGGGTGCGGGTCAACGCGGCGCTCGCCTACGTGCTGCCCCACCTGGCGCGGCCGAACCTGGGCGTGCGCGGGGACGTCACCGTCGCCCGGGTGCTGCTCGACGGCGACCGGGCGGTGGGGGTGGAGACGGTCGACGGGGAGCAGATCGAGGCGGCTGAGGTCGTGCTGTCGGCCGGATCGGTGTTCACCCCGCAGCTGCTCGCGCGCTCGGGCATCGGGCCGCCCGACGTGCTGCGTGCCGCGGGGCTGCCCGTCGCCCACGAGCTGCCGGGGGTCGGGCGCGGCTACACCGACCACCCGAGCGTCTACCTGCCCTTCACCGACACCGCCGGCGAGCCGCTGCACCCACACGCGCCCGGGGCGCAGGCGGCGGTGCACCTGGACTCCGGCGACGACCCGGCCGGCGACCTCGAGATCCTGCTGTTCGCCCGCCCGTTCGCCCCGGGCGGCCCGTGCCACCTCATGTGCGCGCTGCAGGCCCCGGAGAGCCGCGGGGTGCTGACCCCCTCGCCCGACCCCGGCGGGACGCCCCGCCTCGAGCACCGCTACCTCGCGTCGGGCCGCGACCGGGCCCGGATGCGGACGGTGGTGCGGCGGGCCGGGGAGATCCTCGCCGCGGGCGGGCTGGCGCTCGCCGAGGAGGGGCGGCTGGGCGACCGGGAGCTCGACGCGTGGATCGACGCGCACCTGACCACCTCGGCGCACCTGTGCGGCACCGCCCGGCTCGGCGCGCCCGGGGACCCCGACGCCGTCGTCGACCCGCAGCTGCGTGTCCGCGGGCTGCGGGGGCTACGCGTCGTCGACACCTCGGTGCTGCCGACCGTGCCGCGCCGCGGGCCGGCGGCGACCGCGCTCGTGCTCGGCGAGCGCGCGGCCGACCTCATCGCCGGCGTCATCACCGCCGCCCCGGGACAGGCCTGAACGACCGGTCGAACGGCGTGGCGAAAGCCCTGGTCACGCCCGGTTCCGCCCGATCCATGCCCGTCTGCCCGGTCGTGTCACCGGACACGGTCACAGCAGGGACACGATGGGGTGGAGCACCGTCACGTCTTGCGTGATCGCGACGACACTGATCTCGAGACCCCTCTCGGCATGATCGAGGAGACCGTGATGTCGCTGCTGCGCCGCCGTGCCGACGCCCCGTCCGTCGCCGCGCCCGCAGACCCCCCGCGCCGGCTCAGCCGCGCGGAGCGCAAGGCGCTGAAGGCCGAGCAGGCCGCCGCCGCCGAGCTCGCCGCCCGTGTCGCGCGCGCCCAGCGCCGCCTGGCCCAGGCCACCGGCCCGCTGCCGGTCGTGCCGCAGCGCCGCTCGACGGACGACGCCCTGCGGGCCGACTGAGCCACCCGTCCCCGCGGGGCGGGCGCGTGGAACGCTGCCCGCCGTGCCCGCTCGGCGCCTGCCCGCGCTCCCCGTTCCGCTGCTGGCGGTCCTGACGGCCCTGCTCCTCGCGGGCTGCGGTGGGGCGGAGCCCGCCGCCGGGCCGCCGCCGGCGTACGACCCGCCGACGGGCTTCGCCGCGCCCACGGGCAGCCTGTTCGGCGGCTCGGGGAGCCAGGTCTTCGGCCGCGATGCCGACGCCCTGCCCGCCGCTCTCGTCGGCACCGCGGTGTGGGCGACCGACGGCGGGCGCGTCGTGCGCGTCGACTCGACCGGCACCGCCGTCCCCGGCCCGGCCGCGCCGGCGGGGGCGTTCGCCGCGGGGCGGCCGGTCGCCACCGACGACGGCGGCGTGCTGGTGGGCGCCACGGCCACCATCCCGGGCTCGGGCACGACGCCGCCCGGCCTGCGCGTCGACCTGCTCGCCTTCGACGCCGCCACCGGCGCCCTGCGCTTCGACGTACCCACCGTGCTGCCCTGGTCGGAGCGCCCGCCCGCGGTGGCGCTGCGCGTGGCCGGGGTGGTCGCCGGCGTCGCCGTGCTCACCGCGAGCACCGACGCCCAGCGCACCGCCGCCGGGGTCGACCTCGCGACGCAGCGGGTGCTGTGGACCGCCGACGGCGTGGCGGTCGACGCCGTGCTCGCCGACGGCCCGGCCGGGGGCACCGCGCTGGGGGTGGCGACGGCGCCGGGCGGCAGCCGCGCCTACGCCGACTCGACCGTCGTCGGGCTCGACGCGGTCACCGGGCTGAAGCGGTTCGACGGGGAGGCCCTGCGCGACCCGCGGATCACCCGCGCCGGTCCGGGGCTCGCGGTCGTCACCGGGCGCACGTCGGCGACGACGCTCGCGGCGCCGTCGGCCACCCTGCGCTTCGTCGACGCCCGCGGCGGCACCGTGCGCACCGCGGACGTCGGCAGCTCGTACAGCGCGCCGCGCTGCGTGTGGGACGAGGCGGCGACGACGGTGTGCGGCGGCGACACGCGCGTCTTCGCCGTCGACGCCGGCACCGCCGCGCCGCTGTGGGACCTGCCCGACCCGGCCGCCAACCGGGTGGCCCCGCGGATGACGACGGCCTGGCACGGCGCCGTCTACGGCACGACGGTCAACGGCCCCGTCGTGCTCGACGCGCGCACCGGCGCCGACCGGGACACCCGTCCCGGCGCGGCCCCGGTGCTGGTCAACGCCTATCTGGGGCTCGGCGCGGAGGCCGGCGGCGTCGCGGGGTTCGGGGGCGGGGCGGCCATCACTCCGGCCGTGCGCTGATCGGGTGGCCCGCATCGCTGAATCGGTCGACGTGGCAGGGGTCACCCTCCTCTGGCATCGTGGGCGGCTCCCGAAGGAGAGGGAGCGGAGAGCCTGTGCGCATCCCGTTCGTCCGTCGTCGTCCCAGCACCACTCCCGCGGGCACCACCACCCGCCGCGTGCCCGGCCCCGAGGTCATGGCCGGCATGGAGTACCTCGACACCCCCGCCCGTGAGGCCGTCCGCGCCCCCGCGCCCGAGGTGTCGGTGTGCGGCATCGACCCCCAGGTCCCGGGCCACCCGTCGGTCCCGCGCCTGCAGGTGGTCGTCGAGGGCGCCGACGGCACGGACGGCACCGAGCGGCCGGACTCCGTCGAGCAGCTGATCGCCCGCGGCGGCGAGCCCGGTGTGCGCGTGCGGCGCCTCACCGTCGACGTCCGCGGCCTGCGCGACGTCCTCGAGAGCCGCGGCGGGTGGAACCTGCTCGCCGCCCTCGTGCGCGACCCGGCCGACCGCGTCACCAACGCGGTGTTCCGCGCGGCGATGTCGCAGGCCGGCGAGGGTGCCGGCACGGTCGGTGCGGTGCTCGAGCAGGGCGACGTCGACGTCGAGGTCTGCGTGGTGGGTGACGGTGACACCGTCGCCGGGCGGTGCCGGCGCGAGCTGGGCCGCGGGCGCCTGTCGCTGACCCCGTTCCTCGCCGGGTCCGAGCGGCTGACCCGCCGCCTCGCCGAGGCCCTGGCCCGGCCGCGCGACCGCGGGATGCGCCGCTGCCTGGAGCAGGCGCTGGCCGACGCGCTCGCCGACGCCCCGCTGTCGGTGCTGCTCTCCCGGCACGGCGCCGCGCCCTACTGCTCGGTGCCCGGCGCGTGGGCGACGCCGCCCACCGCCGCGACGCCGGCGCCGCGGCGCGCGGACCGGAGCGAGCAGGTGCCGGTGGCGGCGACGCTGGAGGAGGTCTCGCGCTGAGCCCGGCGACCCGTCAGGTCGTGTGGACGATCAGGACGTCGGTGGGCGAGCGGCGCGACACCTCGGCGGGCACGGAGCCGAGCAGGCGTCCGGCGAAGCTGGCGAGGCCCTTGTTGCCGACGACCACGAGGTCGGCGTGGTGCAGCTCGACCTTGTCGCAGATCGCCTGCACCGGCTCGCCCTCGACCGCGACGGTGTTGACCTCGTCGGCGCCGGCGCGGCGGGCCACGTCCCGGGCGTCGCGCAGCTTCTCCTCGGCGGGGTTCGCGCCGATGACCTTGTAGGCCTCGTCGCCGAGCGCGCGCTCGGCCTCGGCCCGGTCGCGGCCGTCGCTGCGCCGCCCGCGCTCGTACGCGCACACGATGAGGAGCTTGGCCCCGGTGTCCGCGGCGATCTGCGCGGCCCGGGTGACGGCCATGGTGGCCGAGGTGGAGCCGTCCGTGCCCACCGCCACCAGCTTGTAGTCGCCCACGGCGGCACCCTAGGGCGCGCCCCCGGACGGGTGGCACCGGGGTGAGGCCGGGGTGGGGCGGTGACCCGGGGTCGCCCCGCGGGGAGAGATCGGACAGACTGTGCGCGAGTACCCCCGGGTACCGATGTCGCGACGACCGCGTGACGACCGAGACGACGAACCGAACGGGCGGTGCAGCCGGCGATGACCCTGGCGAGTGGCGGCTACTTCGTGCTCACCCCGATCTGGCACGAGATCGTGATCGGGCTGATCGCGTTCGGCGCGCTCTACCTCGTCATGAGCCGCGTGCTGCTGCCGCGCCTCGAGAAGGTCTACGCCGAGCGCCACGACCGCATCGAGGGCGGCTTCGAGCGCGCCGAGCAGGCCCGCGCCGAGGCCCGCCGCGTCCAGGCCGAGTACCGCACGCGCATCACCGACGCCCGCGAGGAGGCCACCCGCATCCGCGACGCCGCCCGCGAGGAGGGTCAGCGCCGCCACGACGAGGTCCTCGCGAGCGCCCGCGAGGAGGCCGCGCAGTCGGTGCAGCAGGGCCGCGAGGAGCTCTCCTCGCAGCGCTCGGAGGTCGCCTCGGAGCTGCGCCCCGACGTCGCTCGCCTGTCGCGGCAGCTCGCCGGCCGGCTGCTCGGCCGTGAGGTCGGTGACGACGAGTACCGCCAGACCGTCGACGAGTACCTCGGCCAGCCCGCCTGACCTGCTGAAACGGACGTTCCGGCACGCTCCGGGCGTCCGAGGTCACGGCCAGGTCACGATCTCGCCGAATCGTCTCGAACCGGCCTCGGAGCGGTAACGACTCCGCCCGTCCTCCCCGATGAGTGTCCGACGGCACACCGGGCAGGACGGGGCGGCACATGGGCGAGCGGGCGGGTCGGGGCTGGATCACCGGTGGTCTCCGCGGTCTCGCCGCGGCCGCCCTCACCGCCGGGGTGCTCCTCGTCGGGACGCCGGCCCTCGCGGCCGCCGACCCGGTGCCGGCAGCGGACCCCGGCCCCGTCACCGCGCCCTACGGCGGCGCGCTCGACGCACCCGACCAGCCCGGCGAGTTCGACGAGGAGCACGTCCTCGAGGTCGCGATGCTCGGGCTCGGCTCGGTCAACGGGCTCGCGTTCGCGGCCGTCGTGATCGTCAGCCGGTTCCGCGGCAGTTCCGTGGCCGAGACGCGGCGGGCCCTCATGGCCCGCACGTCCCGCGGGACGCCGTCCGGTCCCCGCGCCCCGCTGGTGCGCCCGGTCTCGCGCGTGCGCAGTCACCGCACCTGATCTCCGGCGCGACGGGCCGGGTCCGCAGGTCCGGATGGCCCAACGGGTGGCCCCCAACGGCGCCTCCTCGTGGCGGCGGGACGGCCGACGGGTGAAGGAGATCCCCCGATCGGGCTGTTCCGTGCGCCGTGCGCAACACGTCAGGCTGGGTCGGACGACAAACCGGGTGACCCTGTGTCGCCGTCCCGACGCCCTCGGCGAACCCGCGACACGCCACCGCCCTAAGGAGCGCCGTTGTCGAGCGACGCCGCACCCACCACGCCCGCGGCCGACGACCGGGTGCCCGAGGACCGCGTGCCCGAGCCCCGCTCGGCCGAGGATTCCCTCTCGGTGCCGGAGCCCGCGCCCGCCCCGCCGGCCGGGCCTGTCGACGAAGCCGCCGACGAGCCGTCCGACGACGCCGGCGCGGACGCCGCACCTGTGGCGGAGGTGACCGCGACCGCCCCGGAGACGGCACCGGAACCGGCGCCCGACCCCGCGCCACCCGCCGTCCCCGACGCCCGCGTCCCGGAGGAGGAGCCCGCCGGCGGTCGCCTGACCGCGCGGGTCCGCGAGGCCCACGACCGGCTGGCGCCGGAGCCGCTCGCGATCCCGGCGCCGCGCAGCCCCGAGGGTGTCGTCCCGCCGCCGGAGATGCGGCGGACCGTCGGGCCCGCCAAGGACCTCGTCGCGGCCCTCGTCGACCTGCGCGGCCGGCTCGCCCGCCTCGAGGGTGCCGCGGGCAGCCCCGAGCGCCGGGCCCTCGTGCGGGTGCTCGAGCTGTCGTCCACCGGCGTCCCGGACGCCGGCTGGTCCCTCGACGAGCGGATCGAGGCCGCGGCCCTCGCTGCCGCGGCCGACGAGGCCGGCGCCCTGCACGCCACGGCCGCGGCGCTGCTCGCACGGCTGGACGCGGAGGACCGGGCCGCGTCGGCGGTGGAGGTCGACGCCGTCGTCACCGCGCTGCAGGTCGCCCGCATGGTGCTCGACCTGGAGTCGTTCGCCCGCCACGGCCGCTGACGCCGCCGCCCGGCCGCGGGGCGATGATCGCGGCGTGACACGCGTGGCGGTGGTCGGGGCCGGGGCGATCGGTGGCGTGCTGGCGGCGCTGGCCGCCGCACGGGGGCACGACGTGACGGTGGGGGTGCGGACGCCCTTCGCCGCACTGCGCGTGAGCACCGGCGGGGTCGAGCACGAGGTGCCGGCGACCGTCGCCACCGACCCGGGCGCGGTCGGCGTCCACCCGTGGGTGCTGCTCGCGACGAAGGCGCAGGACACGGCCTCGGCGGCGGGCTGGCTGGGGGCCCTGACCGGGCCCGGCACGGTGCTCGTCGTCGCCCAGAACGGCGTCGACCACGCGGCGCGGGTCGAGGGCCTCGTCGACCCGGGGACGACCGTGCTGCCCGCGTCGGTCGTGCTCGGCGCGGAGGCCGTGGCGCCCGGCCGCGTGGTGCACCACGGCTTCGGGCGCCTCACCGTGCCCGCCGGCGACGCGGCCGAGGGCCTGGCCGCGCTCTACGGCAGCGACACCGACGGTCACGCCGACGGGGCGGGGCTCGCCGTCGTGGCGACCGGCGACTTCACGACGGTCGCGTGGCGCAAGTTGCTGAGCAACGCCGTCGCCAACCCGGTCACGGCGCTCACCGGACGCCGCAACGACGTGCTGGCCGAGCCGGCGACCCGCGACCTGGTGGTCGACCTCGCGCGCGAGGTGATGGCCGTCGGGCGTTCGGTCGGGGCGGCGCTCACCGACGCGGACGTCGACGCGCTCGTCGCCCACTACGACGGCATGCCGCCCGGCCTGGGCACCTCGATGCTCTACGACCGGCTCGCCGGGCGCCCGCTCGAGCACGAGTACCTCACCGGCGCGGTGGTCGCGACGGGCCGCCGGACGGGCGTCCCCACCCCGCTGAACACCGCCGTCCTGGCACTCCTCCGGGGGGTCCGCGGGGGAAACGGGCAGGTCACCTGACCCGATGGCTCGCGCGCAGCGCCCGGGACTGCGACGATCGGCCGTATGGACGGTCGGGGAGACGGTGCGCCGCGGCGCTTCCGGCTCCTGTTCGTCTGCACCGGGAACCTGTGCCGCTCGCCGTTCGCCCGCTTCCACACCCGCGCGCTGCTCGAGGCGCGCCTCGGGCCGCGGTGGGCGTCGTGGTTCGACGTGGCCAGCGGCGGCACGGGCGCCGTCGTGGGCGCCGAGATGCACCCGCTCTCCCGCGCGCAGCTCGGCCCGGTGGCCACCCACCCCGACGTCGCCGCGTTCCGGGCCCGCCAGCTGCCCGCGCGCGACGTCGAGATGGCCGACCTCGTGCTCACCGTCAGCCGCTCGCACCGCTCCGCGGTGCTCGAGCTCGAGCCGCGCGCCCTGCGCAGCACGTTCACGATGCGCGAGTTCGCCCGCCTGCTCGGCGGCCTCGGGCCCGCCGAGCACGCCGCCCTGCCGCCGGACCCGCGCGAGCGGGCGCACGCGCTGGTCGCGGCGGCGCTCGCCGAGCGCGGCCAGGGCGCGCCCGTCGATCCCGAGGACGACGCGATCCCGGACCCCGTGTCGGGCACGGTCGAGGACCACGCGGAGGCGGCGCGGCGCATCCACGCCGCCGTGCGGCCCCTCGTCGACGCCATCGGCGCGGCCGTGCCGTGGCCCCAGCGCCGTCCTGTCCCACCGCCCCCGCCGCGGCGTCCGGGCCCGCCGCCCGGTGCCCACGGCATGCCCCCGGCTGGTCCGAGACCGCCGGGCATGCCGCCCGGACCCCCGCCGGGCATGCCGCCCGCCGGGCCCCCGCCCGGCCACGCGCGTCCCGCCGCGGCCGGCCCACCGCCACCCGGGGGCCTGTTCGTGCCGTCGGTGCCCCCCGCCGAGCAGCCCGCGCCGGCGGGCGGCCGCCTCGCCGAGCGGCCGCCGGTGCGCGCCGTCCCGGTCGACGACCCGGCCGACGACCTGGCCGACGACATCGCCGACGACCTGGCCGATGACCACGGGCGGCGTGCCGCGGCCGGCTCCGGCGTGGACGCCGGCGCCGAGGACACCGGGGTCGACGAGCCCGTGCGGGCCCAGTCCACGCCGCGGGCGGGGCGCTGAGGTGAGCCCCGGTCCGCCGGGGTCAGGTCGGGTGCGGGCGGGTGCGCGGGACGGCGTGGCGCGGGAGCGCGAAGCGCCGGATGCGCGTGCGCGCCGGCGCGGCCACCGGCTCCGGGGCCAGCAGGGGCTGCCACACGGTCCAGGCGTCGAGGTCGCCCGTGGTGTCGGGCCTGCCGTCGGTGAGGTCGTCGACCAGCTCACGGCTCGGCGGCACGGCGCCCGCCGGGCGGACCACGCACACGCGCAGGCGCTCGCCGCCGGCCGTGACGTGCAGGCCCGCGCGGGCCGAGCGGCCCAGCGCGAGACCGAGCTCGAGGAGGGTGCCGTCGAAGACGACGCGGCGCGTCGACTCGAAGCTCAGACGTCCCGCCCGCAGTCGCAGCACCCCGGGGACGTGGGTGACCTCGCGGACGATCCACGCCAGGCCGGCCACCTCCCGGGCGGGGGCGTCGTGCGCGTCGGGTGCCCCGGGCGCGGGGAGCCCGGACCGTGGGGCGGGCACGGCGGCGACCAGGGTCGACGGGCCCACCGGGGTGGGCCGGGACGGGACGGCCATCGTGACCTCCTCCCGGATTCGTTGCCGTGTCGTGACCTGACCTCCACCCAACGCGCGAGGTGCCCCGGGTGTCATGCTCCGGGCGGGCGAGCCTGGCGGGGCGAACGAGTGATGCCGCTACAGGCGCGGAGCGTGAGAACGCCCGGGCCGCTGGGCGGGTGACGCGGTGCCCCGATCGGCCTGATCCGTGGTGCCCCGGGTGACCGGCCGGTGGCATGCTGCCGCCCCATGGGTCCGGCCCGGCGCGCGCAGCCGCGGTGAGCGGGGCCCCACGGGCCGTCGGACCCCGGGCCTGCTCCGGCCGGGTGCTACGGACAGCACACATCGGGGGGCCTGGCGCCCTCGTCGACCAGCGCGGGGAGAACAGAGCGTGAGCAACCCGGACGGGTACCAGCAGCAGTCGGGGTTCGGCGGGACGCCGGGTGGCTACCAGCAGCAGTCGGGCTTCGCCGAGTCCGCGACCCCGGAGGCGGAGGACGCGACCCGCCAGGTGCCGGCGGGGGACGGGCAGCCCGGGCCGGCCGCGCAGCAGCCGTCCGGCGAGCAGTACGGCCAGCAGCCGCAGTACGGCCAGCAGTACGGGCAGCCGCAGTACGGCCAGCAGTACGGGCAGCCGCAGTACGGGCAGCAGCCCGGGTACGGCCAGCAGTACGGGCAGCCGCCGTACGGCCAGCAGCCGGGCTACGGGCAGCCGCAGTACGGCCAGCAGTACGGCCAGCAGTACGGTCAGCCCGCGTACGGCCAGCCCGCGTACAGCCAGCAGCCGGGCTACGGCCAGCAGCCGGGCTACGGCCAGCCCGGCTACGGCCAGCCCGCGTACGGCCAGCCCGGCTACGGCGCGGGCGACCCGACCGACGTCGTCGGCTCGCGCGTCGGCCAGTACATCCTCGACGGCCTGCTCTCGGCGGTCCCGACGATCGTGCTGGTGTTCGTGGTCATCGGGATCGGCACCGCCACGGCCGACCCCTCCAGCGCCCTCACGATCATCGGCATCGGCTACGCGCTGGCGTTCGTCGTGGCGCTGGCGTCGGCCTTCGTCGTCCACGCCTACTGGCCGTCGACCCACCAGGGCCAGACGCCGGCGATGGGCTGGCTGAACCTCCGCATCGTCCGCGAGGAGGACGGCGGCGTCCCGTCGCTGGGCCAGTGCGTCGTGCGCTGGCTGCTGTTCGTCGTCGACGGCCTGGTCGGCGGGATCGTCGGGCTCATCGTCATGTCGACCTCGGCGCGTCACCAGCGCGTCGGCGACATGGCGGCGAAGACCCTGGTCGTGCGCGCCTGAGGACCTGCGTTCGCACCGTCGGCACCCGCCGTTACCCCGGCCGGGCGAAAGTGTGCGGATCTGGACGAACGGCGAAACATCGTCGGTCGTCGGAGCGACTCACGGGCCGTACACGGGCGCAGGGTCGCGTCCGACGGCACGGCCGGCGCGGCGGGGGGACCTGCTCAGAGGCGTCGACCGGCGTGGAGAAGGCGGTTCGACGTGGGGACGACAGAACCCGAGCAGGGGCGATGCCGGGGACGACGCCGGTGAGCGCCCCGGCACGCAGCGGCTACGCCGCGTGGGTCAGCTGGTTGGAGGCGTTCCGCCGCGGTGAGGACCCGTCGACCGACGGGCTCGGCCCCGTGCGGGGCGGGTTCGGGTCGTACGTGGAGGCGCGGCTCCTGGAGCGGCTGTCGACGGCGTTCGCGGAGCGCGTGCGCCAGTGGCAGACGGCGCTCGGCGACCGGATCGTCGCGCAGCCGCCGGACGGGCCGGTCGCCGCGGCGGCCCTGTTCCACGACGCGGTCACGCGCCTGGACCCGCTCGTGCGGCTGGCCGACTCGCCGCTGGTCCCGCGCCCGCTGGCGTCGTCGATGCACGAGATGCTCGCCGCGGTCCGCGACGGCGCCCGCACGGCGCTCGACGAGGCGTGGCGGCGCGGGCTCGAGGACGAGCACGCGCCGGGCATGCCGGCGCAGCGGCGCGTGGACGTCCCGGTCCGCCGCGGCACCCTCCACCCGGGGCGCGTCGCGCCGCGGGTCCCGGACCCGCGCCTGCGCCGCGCCTGACGCCCGGCCCGGGCGTCAGCCCAGCCCGACGCGCACGAGCAGGCCGCGGTGGTCGCTGCCCGGCACGTCGACGACCTCCGCCGCCCGGGGCTGCGGACCCCCCGCGGTGAGGACGTGGTCGATCTGCGCGCCGAGCACGCTCGGCAGCGCCGACGGCCACGTGCCGGCGAGGCCGTCGCCGACCTCGCTCGCCGCGTCCGCGCAGCCCGCGGTGGCGCTGCGGAACTCGGCGTGGTCCAGGGTGGCGTTGAGGTCGCCGGCCACGACCGTCGCGCGGTCCCCCGTGCACCAGCGGGAGAGCGCCCCGACGTCGCGCCGCCACGCCGCCGTGTCGCCGGGCTTCGGCGACTGCGGGTGGGTCGCGACCACCCGCACCGCCCGGCCCTCGACGTCGGGCAGGTCGAGGACGAGCGAGGGGAACTCGGTGTCGCGGTTGGGCGTCGCGGTCGGGCGGCCCAGGTCACGACGGACGAAGACGCTCATCGCGCTGTCGTCGCCCGGGGCGTCGGCGGCGAAGGCGCGGTAGCCGCTCTGCCCCTCCTCGCCGCCGGACTCGTCGACCAGCGCCTGCTGGAGGCTCGAGCGCAGGCTGCCGCGGGCCTCGGGCAGCACGACGACGTCGGGGGTGCGCGCGCGGATCAGCGCCGCGAGCGCCTCGGGGTCGGCGCGGCTGAGGTAGGCGCTCGCGGTGAGCACGGTCAGCTCCGGGCCCCCGGTCTCCCCGGCCTGCCCGGACGCGATGGCGCGGGGCAGCACGATCCCGAGCCCCACGACCCCGACGAGCCCGAGCGCGACCGCCGTCGGCCAGGCCCGGCGCGCCAGGAGCAGCACGAGCCCGGCGAGCACGACGAGTCCGGCCGCGAGCTGCGGGCGGAACGCGATGACCTGCACGAACGGGGTCCGGTCGTCGATGCCGAGGGCATCGGCGAACAGCACGATCGCCGCGCCGAGGCCGAGCACCACCGCGACGCCCACCGCGCCCGCACCCGGCGCCCGGGGCAGGCGCCGCGGAGAGCGCCGGGCCGGGGCGCCCGACGCGCCACGCGGCCGCTCCGGGCCGGCGGTCGGCCGCGGGAGCGCGGTCGTC
>NZ_BAABHO010000057.1:0-35135 GCF_039542135.1 Actinomycetospora chlora | reverse complement strand
CCGGCCCAGTTCGCCGAGGCCGTCGCCGCCCCGCCGTCGACGCCGGCCGGAGCCCCCGCGGTCACCGACGCGGCCGGCCGCGCGCTGCCCGCCGCGGTCGGCACCGGGGTGCAGGGCCTGTACGCGGCCCTGGGCGCCGGCGACCTGCCCGGCGTGCAGTCGCGCTACCGGCCCGCGGAGGAGTACGACGCCGCGCCGTGGTCGCAGGTGGCGCCGCTGCTCGCCGTGCCCGCCAACCGCGAGGCCCTCCAGGCCGCGCTGCGCGAGCCGCCGACGCGCCGCACCGGGGTCTACCGCTACGCCGCGGGCGGCGCCGTCGTCGGGATCGACACCCAGGGCCGCATGGCGTTCCTGCTCGTGCCGTGATGGGCGCCGACGCCGGCGCCCCGGCCGGGGCGCACCCCCACCGCGCACGGGCCGGCGGGCCCCTGGAGGTCCGGGCCGGGAGCCTGCGCCGCACCGTGCCGCCGGGCGGGTCGCTGCGGATCGGGCGCGACGAGGCCTCCGACATGCAGGTCCTCGGCCCCCGCGTGTCCCGCGAGCACTTGCTGATCCACCCGACGCCCGAGGGCTGGGTGATCGTCGACCGCAGCCGCAACGGCTCGTTCGCCGGCGGGCGCCCGTTCCGGGAGCTGCCGGTGACCGGCCCGGTCGCCGTCCGCCTCGGGGACGCGCAGGCCGGGCCGGAGGTGCACGTGGCCGCGCTCGCGCCGGCACCACCCCCGGCGCCCCCGAGCGGTCCGCACGCAACGGTCACCGTCCCGGCGGCCGAGCGCTCCTCGGCCCAGGGCCGGCTCTCCGCCGTGCACCAGCTCTCCACCACCCCCGACCGCGGGGGCTCCGGCCCCGCCGCCGCGCCGCGCCTGCGGATCGGCCGCGCGGAGGACAACGACGTCGTCGTCGCCGACCTCCTGGTCTCACGCCACCACGCCGAGCTCGTGCGCCGTCCCGGCGGCGGGTGGGACATCGTCGACCTCGGCAGCCCCAACGGCACCTTCGTCGACGGTGCCCGCGTGCGGCGGGCGCCGGTGGGGCCGACGTCGGTGGTCGGCATCGGCCACGCGCTGTTCCACCTGGAGGGTGACCGCCTCGTCCAGCACGTCGACACCGGCGACATCGGCTTCCGCGCCGACGGCCTCGTCGTGCGCGAGGGGGACAAGACGCTGCTGCACGGTGTCGGCTTCTCGCTCGGGCAGCGCAGCCTGCTCGCGGTCGTCGGCCCGTCGGGCGCGGGCAAGTCCACGCTGCTGCGGGCCCTGACCGGGTTCCGGCCCGCCGACGAGGGCGTCGTCGAGTACGCGGGACGCGACCTCTACGCCGACTACGACGAGCTGCGCCAGCGCATCGGCCTCGTGCCCCAGGACGACATCCTCCACCCCCAGCTCACCGTGCGGCGGGCGCTCGCCTACGCGGCGCGGCTGCGGTTCCCGACCGACGTGTCGGCGGCCGACCGCGACCGCCGGATCGACGAGGTGATCGGCGAGCTCGGCCTCACCGGCCAGGCCGAGCAGCGCATCGACTCCCTGTCCGGCGGCCAGCGCAAACGCACCAGCGTCGCCCTCGAGCTGCTGACCCGACCCTCCCTGCTCTTCCTCGACGAACCCACCTCCGGCCTCGACCCCGGACTCGACAAGTCCGTCATGCACACCCTGCGCGGCCTCGCCGACGACGGCCGCACCGTCGTCGTCGTCACCCACAACGTCGCCAACCTCGACGTCTGCGACCGCCTCCTGCTCCTCGCCCCCGGCGGCACCGTCGCCTACTTCGGGCCACCCCGCGAAGCCCTCCAGTACTTCGGCGTCACCGACTTCGCCGACCTCTTCCTGCTGCTCGACCGCCAGCAGGGCGTCGACTGGGCCGAGCGGTTCCGGCGCTCACCGCAGTGGGCCCGCTACGTCGGGGCGCCCGAGGCGCGTCGCCGCGACGTCGGCGTCACGGCCCCGGCGCAGGCGCCGCGCCAGCAGCCGGTGCTCACGCAGTTCGCCGTGCTGTGCCGGCGCTACCTGGCGGTGGTGCTGGCCGACCGGCAGTACACGATCTTCATGGCGGTGCTGCCGCTGCTGCTCGCCGTCCTCACCCACGCCCTGCCCGGCGACACGGGGCTCTCGCAGGCCGCCCAGCAGCGCGGGACGCCCGGCTCGCCGAACAGCCTGCTGCTCGTGTTCATCGTGGGCGCCGCCCTGATGGGGTCGGCGGCGTCGATCCGCGAGGTCGTCAAGGAACGCGAGATCTACCGCCGCGAGCGCGCGATCGGGCTCTCCCGCGGGGCGTACCTGGCGTCGAAGCTGACCGTGCTCGTCGTCATCACCGGCATCCAGGCCGTGCTGCTCGGCGTGCTCGGGATGCTCGGCCGGCCCGCGCCCGACGCGCCCGTGCTGCTCGGCTCCGGGACGCTCGAGATCGTCCTGGCGCTGGTGGCCGTGGCGGTGGCCAGCATGGGGCTGGGGCTCGCGGTGTCGGCGGCGATCACCAACGCCGACCGCGGGATGCCGCTGCTGGTGCTCCTCGCGATGCTGCAGTTCATCCTGTCCAGCGCGCTGCTGCAGATCGGCGGCAGCCCCGTGCTGGCGCAGCTGTCGTGGCTGGTGCCCGCCCGGTGGGGCTTCGCGCTCGGGGCGTCGACGATCGGCATCCCCAGCGGCCCGGGGCTCCCGACCCCGTACCGCGATCACGACCCGCTCTGGGACCACGACGCGCTCACGTGGGTGCTCGACATGGGCGCGCTCGTCGGGCTGATCGTGTTGTTCGCCGTCGTCACCACCGTGCTGCTGCGCCGGGTGGAGCCGATCCGCGGGGGCCGCCGGCGCTGAGCCCGGGTGACCGGCGGCTGCCACGGTCCTCTCAGGAACATCGCCGGGCGCCCGGAGCGTCAGAGGGTCGATCACACCGACACTCCGGCGAGGGAGACCCCCGATGAGCGACCCCGGCACCTCCGGCACCGACACCTACACCGCCGGCGACGGCTCCGTCTACGGCCCCGACGGCGGGCTGCTCTCCGTCCCGGCGGGGACGCCGAGCACGACCTCGTTCGACGAGGACCACGACGGCTACTACGAGACGTCCTCCACCGACGCCGACGGCGACGGCTACGCCGAGACCGCGTCGCGGGACGACGACCACGACGGGTACGACGAGGTCGCCCTGTCCGACCACGACCACGACGGTGCCGTCGACGAGGTCGTCGTCGACGCGAACGCCGACGGCTGGGGCGACGCCGCGATCACCGACGGCGCCGCCTACGGCGAGCACGGCCCCGTCGCGGTGGCCGACACCGACGGCGACAGCTACGCCGACGTCGTCATCCCGGTGCCCTGAGCGTCACGCGCCGTCCCGGCCCGCCAGGAGCCGGCGGGCGACCGCGGCCTGGTCCCACAGCACCCGGGCGATCCCGTGCCGCTCGGCGACCGCGCGGGCCCGCACGTACAGCCGCGGGGGCACCCGGGGCACGATCGCCGACCGCCGGCGGTGCAGGACGGCCTCGAAGACCGGCAGGTCGAGGTCGATGTAGCGCTCCACGTCCTCGAGCCAGCGGGCGCTGTGGGCGGCGTCGCGGCGCCGGGGCGCCAGGGCGGCGCGGCGCTCGCGCTCGTAGCGGGCGAGCGCCGCCGCCGTGTCCGGTTCCTCGCCGAGGGCCCGGACCAGGGCGATGGCGTCCTCGAGGGCGAGCGTGGTCCCGGAACCGATGGCGAAGTGCGTGGTGTGGGCGGCGTCCCCCACCAGCACCACGTCCCCGTCGCTCCAGCGCGCGCAGTGCACGGTGCGGAAGGCGAGCCAGGGCAGCGGCGCGTCGGGGTCGCCGCCGGGGGAGATCAGCGGGTGGCCGTCGAGGTGGCGCGCGAAGAGCCGTTCCAGGAGCGCCAGGCTCGCCGCGGCGTCCAGCCGGTCGAGCCCGAGCCCCCGCCACGTCGCCGGCGGGCACTCGACGATGAACGTGCTGTGCCCCTCGTCGTACCCGTAGGCGTGGCACCAGAGCCACCCGGCCGGCGACCGCACGAAGGCGAACAGGAACGGGTCGACCACCCTGGTCGTGCCCAGCCAGACGTACTGGTTGGCGCCCACCTCGACGGACGCGCCGAAGTCCCCCGCGCGGCGGAAGGCGCTGCCGGCGCCGTCGGCGGCGACCACCAGGTCGGCGTCCGGACGTGCCCCGGGCCCGACCTCGTGCTCGAACGCGAGCCGCACCCCGAGCCCCCGCGCGCGCTCGGCGAGGATGTCGAGCAGGTGCCGGCGGCCGATGCCGTACCCCCCGCTCGGGCGCGAGACGCGACCCGACCCCTCGACGTCGACGTCCTGCCCGCTCCAGGCGAAGGCGGCGTCGGCGATCTGCTCGGCCGTCGTCGGGTCGCCCGCGCGCAGCGCCTCCAGCAGCTCCTGCCAGAACACGACGCCCCAGCCGTGCGTGACGCCGGCCGGATTGCGCTCGACGACGGTGACCTCGTGGGCGGGGTCGGCGAGGCGCAGCAGCACCGCGGTGTAGAGGCCGGCGGGGCCGCCGCCGACGCAGGTGATCTTCACGGGCGACTCCCGGGGCTCGCGCGACGGACCGTGCCCGGCAGCGTCGACAGCCGGCCCGCGGCCCGGCGCCGCAGGTCGCGGGCGCCGTCGACGGCGCCGAAGAGGAGGGGGACGGCACGTCCGGCCGGACCGAGCCCGACGACCGTCGTGCCCAGCTCCTGCCGGTCGCCGAACAGGCCGCGGTCGGCCGCGCCGGGCTCGGCCGAGCTGTCGATCCACCGCAGGTCGGGACGTCCGTGGAACCAGTCCAGCAGGTCGGCGTCGAGCAGCGCCCCGGGCGAGGCGGCGGCCAGGCCCTCGTCGTAGGCCCGCTTGAACCCGAACAGCCCGCCGCCCGCGGTGATCGCCGTGCTCTGGGCGACGGCCCGGTCGCCGACCTCGAGGGACAGCAGCACGAAGCGGCCCTCGGCACCGCACCCCGACGCCACCTCGCGGAAGAAGGCGGCGTCGCCCTCGCGGCACAGCAGCGCGGTGCCGCGGCGCCCCTTCCAGCCCGCCGCCTCCAGCCGCAGGAACCGCTCGACGTCCCGGTGCCCGCGCTCGACGGTGACGACGTCGCCCGCGAGCTCGCGGCGCAGGACCCGCCGCCGCCGCGCGAGGTTCGCCCGGTTCCGCGAGGTGACCCACTCGCTCAGGTAGGTGTTCTCCGGGCGCCGGCGGACGACACCGCGGGCGCCCAGCGCGGTGTGGCGCGCCGGCCGCCCGGCGCACGCCCGCCGCAGCGCGGCGGCCACCGGCCCGCCGGCGGACAGGGTCGGCAGCTCCAGCCACGGTGCCGTGCGGAGCCCGTGCAGCGCGTCGAGGACCTCGGTCCACACGGCCTCCGGGTCCGCCTCCGGGTCCACCAGCGGCGTCCCGAGGAAGCAGTAGGGGTGCAACCAGGTCCGCAGGCCGGCCGCGTGCACCCGCCGCAGCGGCGTGCGGGCGGGCACCGGGACGAGCGCGCGGGGCGTCGCGTCGGCCACCGGCAGCAGGAAGACCATCCGGTCGCCGCGCTCCGCCACGACCAGGCGCAGCGACGGGGGCGGGGCCAGGTGGCGGGCCGCGGGCAGCAGTACCGGCGGGGCGAGGAACGGGTTGGGCTCGACGGCCCGGCGCTCGAGGTCGCGCCAGCGGGCCAGCCGGCGCGCGTCGTCGCGCACCTCCTCGACGGGCAGCACGCGGACCGCGGCACCGGGCCCCTCGGCGGGCCGCCGCACGACCGGGTCGGAACCCGTCCGGGCGCTCATCGCCGCCGGGCCCCCGGAAGCGTCACGCCGGCCGCGCGCACGGCCGTGCGCGCCCGCGAGCGCACGCCGCCGGGCACGTGACCGGCGACCGAGCGCAGACCCGACGTCCCGACCGCACGCCAGGTCGCCGGGTCGAGCGTCCCCGCCATCACCACGGTCGCCACCGGCAGGTTCTGGTCGGCGAAGCGCTGCTTGTACGGCTCGTCCCCCAGCAGCAGGTCGTACACCTGCGCCCCCTCCTCGATCGCGTCGCGGATGGTGTGCGCGAGCAGGACCAGGCCCGGCGACTTCGGCCCGTGGGCGGGGTCGAACCCGGCCAGGTAGTACGAGTAGCGGCCGCCGATCAGCCAGCCGTAGAACGCCGCGACCGGGACGCCGTCCAGCTCGAGGAACCACAGCCGCAGCCACCCGCGCTCCAGGGCGCGCCCGGCCCAGTCGGTGTGGAACGCCCGGACGCGGGCGCCGGCCGACGACGACCCGCCGCGGGTGCTCCACCGCGCCGTGTGCAGCGCGAAGAACGTCGCCATGTCGGCGCGCAGGCGCGCGGGGTCGTCGGCGCGGCGGAACACGAGGTCGTGCTCGCGCTCCATCGCCCGGTGGCGCCGTCCCCACTGGCTGCGGAAGTTGCGGCTGCGCGAGGCCAGGAAGTCCTCCCAGCTCCGCCCGCCCAACCGTAGGCGCGGGACGACGGAGGTGAGGACCTCGGTGGTGGCCAGGCGGCCGGGCCAGGCGTCGGCGAAGACCCGGAGCCAGGGCGCGCCGCGCTCGACGTTGTCGAGGACGAGCCGGGCCCGGCGGCGTCCCGTGCCGCCCACGACGTCGGCCACCACGCCCGCGGCGCTGCGGACCACCTCGTCCTCGAGACCGGGCGCCGCGAGCGGGGCGAACAGGTCGCCGACGTTGTGGCCGGCGAACCGCACCTCCCGGCCCCGGTGCGTGAACGGGAGCAGGCCGAGCACCCGGGCCGGGTCGTCGGCGTCGCGCACCCGGACGACGACGGCGTCGCTGTCCCCTCCGTAGTGCTCGCGCCACGCGCCGAACCATTCCGGGGTCAGGAACGCGTTCCCCACCGACTCCGCCATCGACCGCCAGGCGGCGGCCACGGATGCGGGGTCCTCGAGCGCCTCAGCTCGCACGGCCATCCGGCGGAGGCTAGCGACCATTCCGTCACGATCGCGAATGCGGCACCCGTTCCGGTCACGAATCGGCACCGGAACGGTCAGAACGGCCGGACACATGTTTCGCTTTTCGTCCAGATCGTGGTGCGTTCAGAATCCACAGCACTCCGTCGACGATGCGCTCCCGACCTGTGTCGATCTCATCGCTTCCACGTCTCCACCAGCGTCGGAGGGCACCGGAAAGGTCTCATACCTCCGGCGCGCGACCATTCCGACCACTAGCAGACACGCGAAAGGACGCACACGCGGCGACGAATGCCACACCGCACGCGAACGGACGTCTCGCGGTGCCGCCGGTGCCGCTCACCCCGGGCCGTCCGGCATTCTCCGCGCGCCCCGGCGGAACTGTCTCCCGTTCCCCGACGGTGGAGCCCGGGGCGGGCCACCGAATCGCGTCCGCCGCGACCGCGGCGACCCGATCGCCCACGTCGGGCGGAAACACCCGTGTCGGACGTCTAGTCTCCGCAGGATGAGCTCGTCCTGGGAACCGCCGCGCGACCCGTCGTCCGCGGGTGGCTCGGGCGGCCTCAACCCGTACTCGGACCCCTACCGCGCCGACTACGGGAGCAGCTACGACGCGCCCTCCCCCTACACCCCGTACCCGCCGAGCCCCTACGCCGGCGGGCCCTACCCGGGTGGGCCCTACCCCGCCCAGCCGTCGCCGTACGGGCCCGGCTACCAGCCCTCGCCGCCGGCGTCCGGCCTCGCGATCGCGGCGCTCGTGTGCGGCATTCTCGGCTTCTTCACCGCCGGGATCACCTCGATCCCGGCCGTCATCTGCGGCCACCTGGCCTGGCCGGACACCGGCAGCGGCCGCTACAGCGGCCACGGCATGACGATCGCCGGCCTCGTCCTGGGCTACCTGCCGATCCTCGGGTGGATCGTCTTCTGGCTGATCTTCGCCGTCACCGTCGCGTCCGTCTGAGGCCCCGGCCGCGCTATCGTCGGTTCAGTCACTGCAGCGCTGCGCTCCCCGCAGCGAGCCTGGGAGGTCCCGTGGCGGAGGACGTCCCCGCACGCCCCGGCCTGCGGGAGCGCAAGAAGGCCGCGACCCGCGCCGCGCTGCGCGACGCGGCCGTGCGCCTCGGGCGGGAGCACGGGCCGGACGGAGTGACGGTCGAGGCCATCTGCGCCGAGGTCGACGTCTCGCCGCGCACGTTCTTCAACCACTTCGCCAGCAAGGACGACGCGTTCTTCGGCGCCGGCCCCGAGGCCACCACCGACGTCACCGACGCGATCGTCGCGCGGCCCGCCGCCGAGGAACCGCTCGAGGCCGCCGCCGCGGTCCTCGCCGACGTCCTGGACACCGCCACCGGCTCGGGCACCTGGCACCAGCAGCTCCTGCTGCTGCGCGAGCACCCGGAGCTCCTCCCGCGCATGCACGCCGCGACCCGCGCCACCGAGGCGGCGGTCGCCGAAGGCGTCGCGCAGCGGACCGGCCACCCCGCGACCGACCCCTACGCGCGCACCGTCGCGGGCGTCGCGATGACCGCCGTGCGCGTGGCCGTCGGGCTCTGGCTCGACGGCCCGGAGACGCCCGGCGCCGCCGCCCGCGAGCGCCTGGCCGAGGTCGTCGCCCTCGTCCGCGCCGGGCTCGCCCCACCCCGGCGGTGACTCCCGTCCGGGCGATCGTGACCCGGCCTTCGTAACGGACCCCGCCGGTGGGCCGATCGAGTCGACGACCGGCCGCGGCGCGCCGGCGGCGAGGGGGCGCGGGATGGACGTGTGCGGTCGGTGCGGTCGGCGGCCGGCGATCGGGGGCTGGTGCGACGCGTGCCGCCACGGCGCCGCGGTGCCCGGGATGCCCGGCGCCCCCGCGGGCCGCCCGGCGGCGGTGCCGCCCGCGATGTGGGCCGCGATCGGCACCTCCGCCCTGGCCGCGGTGCTCGCCCTGGTCGGCGCGCTCACCACCTCCGTGGGCTACGGCGGCCTCGGCCTGATCATGGTGCTGCTCAGCGGCGTGCTCGCCGTGCCCGTGGTCTACGCCGTGATCGCGGTCGGCCTCTACCGCGGCAGCCGCGTCGCGCGCTGCGCCGGCTTCGTCGCCGGCCCGGTGCTGCTCGTCGCGGTCCCCGCCGCCGGGCTCGGGAGCGCCGCGCTCGTGCTGGCCGCCGTCCTCGGCGTGGTCGCCCCGTTCCCCGCCGCGCTGTCGGCCGGCGCGCGGGGCTTCATCGACGGCCCCTGGGGTGCGCCGACGCCGCAGGCGCCGTCCGTGGTGGTCGCCCGTCTCGTCCTCGCGGTCGTCGCCGCGCTGACGGCGCTGGGGGCCCTGATCGGGCTCGTCGGCGGCCTTCTCACCCTCACCTCGACCGCGGTGGCCGCCTCCTCGGCGAGCTCCGCCGGCGGGGAGCTCGGCGACGCCGTCGGCGGCCTGATCGGCCTCTTCGGCGGGGCGATCGGGGTGTTCGCGATCGTGTCCGGTCTCGTCTCGGCCGGCATGGCCCTGCTCGGCTTCTGGCTGCGCTCCGCGCTCGGCGCCCGGAACCGCGGCGCCCGGGTGGCGACGACCGTCGTCGCCGGCCTCGTGTCGCTCGTCGTGCTGGTCGGCCTCCTCGCCGGCGGCATCGGCGGGGCGGGCTCCCTGCTCCTCGGGGTCAACCTCGCGCTGATCGTGCTGCTCTGGGTGCCCTCGGACGCCCGGCAGCACTTCGGTGACGTGCCGCTGCCGCTGGTGGAGCACCTGCGGGGCCAGGTGGTGCACGCGGTCGCGCAGGTCGGGACCCCGGTGCGCGCCCCGGTGCCGGGACCGTTCGGGCCGCCGCGCCCGGCCGGTCCGGTCGGTGCGCCGGTCGGCGCCTCGACGGGGGCACCGTGGCCCGGCCCGACCCGCCCGGTCCCCTCCCCCGACGGCTCGGCCGTCACCGTGGGGCTCTCGACGGGCGCGCTCTCCGCTCACCGGGCCCCGACCGTCGTGCCCTCCGGACGCCACCCCCGGCCCGAGCTCGCCTGCCCGCGCTGCGGTGTCCCCGCGGCGCCCGGTGGCGCGTTCTGCGGCCACTGCGGGGGGCGGCTGACGGCCGCCTGACCCCGCGTCGCGAGCCCTGGCAGGCTGGCGCCGTGCTGTTCGCCCTGCGCTTCGCCGAGCCGATCGCGCGCGGCGAGGTCGACCTGACGTTCCGGCGCTGGCGGCGCGCCCAGGTGCGGCCGGGGCGCCCCTACCGGACGCCGGTGGGGCGGCTGCAGGTCGACGAGGTCGACGTGGTGGCCCCCGGGGACCTCGGGCCGGACGACGCCCGCCGCGCCGGGTTCGACTCCGTGCCGGCGCTGCTCGCGGAGGCCGACCGGCACGCCGCCCCCGACACCGCGCTCTACCGCGTGCGCTTCCACCCCCTCGACGAGCCCGACCCGCGCGCCGAGCTCGCCGCGACCGTGCCCGGCCCCGACGAGCTCGCCGCGGTCGTCCGGCGCCTCGACGCGATGGACGCCCGCAGCGGCCACGGGCCCTGGGCGTGGTCGACGCTGGCCACGATCCGCGAGCGGCCCGGCGTGCGGGCGCCCGACCTCGCGGCCTCCTTCGGCCGCGAGACCGCGCCGTTCAAGGCCGACGTGCGGCGGCTCAAGGCCCTGGGGCTGACGTACTCGCTGCCCGTGGGCTACGAGCTCTCGCCCCGCGGCCGCGCGGTGCTCGCGGCGCGGGACGGATAGCGCGGGGACGGCTCAGCGCACCCAGCCCGGGTGGACCGTGCGCACCACGGCGAACCCGTCGAGCTCGGTGCCCGGCACGCACGGCACGACGGCGCCCACCGGGGAGCGCGGCGACACCTCGTCGCCCACCGACCGTCGCGTCGCCGGGGCGCCCGCCCAGGCCGTGACCGCCGCCGGCGTGGCGGGCGCCCGCGCGGCGCGCAGGTCGAGCACCGCGTCGCGGGGCGAGGCGGCGAGCAGCGCGGCCTCCAGCGACCCGGCGGGCGGTGCGGCGAAGCGCTGGCGCCGCGGCGTGCGGGTCGGCCCGAACACCGACCGGCGGCGCAGCGCCTGCGTCCCACCCGCACCCGCCGAGAGCACCAGCGCCCGGTAGCCGTCCCCGAGCCGCTCGCGCAGGTGCCCGCCGAGCGTGTCGTCCCGGACGACGACGTGGTCGGCGTGCGCCCACAGCACGAGGCGCTCGTCCGGCCCGCCCGCCTCGAGCGCCTCGACGACCGCCTGCGCCATGAGCCGCCCGGCGACCGCGCCGGCCGCGCCGGGCGGCGTCGCCGCGAGCTCCGCGGCCCGCGCGAGGTAACCCGCCTGGCGCACGGCCTCGGCGTGGCGCGCCGCGGAGGTGGCGGCGACGAGCGCCGGGTCGTCGACGTCGAGGCGCTCCCGCACCCGCGCGACGGCGGCGCGGGCGGCGTCGTCGCCGTACCCGAGCGCGAGGTCGGCGAGGGCGTCGGCCACCGGTGGCAGCGCGTCCGGCGCGGCCGTGCGCAGGAACCGGCCGACGACGCGCACCGCCGTCGCCGGGCGCCGCGGCTCGACCCCGACGACGCGCAGCGACCCGGAACCCGGTGCGAGCCCGGCCACGAGGTCGAGCACCTCCCGGGTGTTCCAGCTCCACGAGCCGAGCGCCTCGAGGGTGTCCCCGGCCGAGCCGGTGCCGTCGCGGACGTGGTCGTCGAGCAGCGTCGTGCCCGACTCGCTCGCCTGCAGCGCCAGCGTGTGTACCCCGCCGTCGGCCACGAGCGCGTCGAGCAGGCGCGTCACGAGCTGCGGCAGCTCCCGCGTGCCGACCACGGCCGGTCCCAGCGCCACGACCCGCGCGCCACGGGCCGCCCGGACCCAGGCGTCCACGCCGTCCTCGCCGGCCGGCTCGTCGTCGGGCACGGCCAGCGGGCGCGCGTGCTCCGCGAGCCAGCGCGTCACCTCGCCCGCGTCGGCAGCCCGGTTCACGCCGAGCACCCTGGCAGGTCGAGCCGGGCGAGCAGCAACCGCGTCCAGGCGTCCTCGATCCAGGCCGCGAAGCGCGCGGGGGTCCACCCGCGCTCCTCGACGAGCAGGACCCAGTACTCCGCGGCGTTCATGCTCCACAGCACGTCGGCGACCTCGTCGTCGGTGAGGTCGTCGCGCAGCTCGCCGGTGGCGCGGAGGTCGGCGGCGAACTCGCGCATGTTGCGGGCCCGCCGCTCGCTGATCTCGCGCCACAGCGACGCGGTCGTCGCGTCGCGGGCGGCGGCGTCGCGCAGCGCGAGGAACACCGGGGCGAGCCGCTGCTGGATGCCCGCGATCGCGCCGGCGTAGATCGCGATCTTCCCGCCGGCGGTGGTCGCCTCCCGGATGCGGCGCACGTAGTCGCGCTGCGCCGCCGGGACGGTCTCGTCGGTGCCCGACAGCGCGGTCTCCACCAGCTGGCGCAGGACCTCGGGCTTGCGCCCGACGGAGGCGTAGACGGTGTCGACCGCGACGTCGGCGCGGCGGGCGATCGCCGCGACCGTCGTCCCCGCGTAGCCCGCCTCGCCCAGGAGCTCGCGGGCGGCCGCCAGGACGGCGTGCCGCGTCGCCGCGGCCTGCGCCGCCCGGCGCGGCGACCGGTAGGGCCGGCTCCCGGCGTTGACGTCCTCCGGCATCGACCCTACCGTCTCCTCATTCATCCGAAACACCTTCGGATCAATGTAGCAGGAGGCCACCGTGGTCTACGCCTTCACCCAGGACGTGCCGATCGACGAGGCGCTGTACCGGAGGATCATGGAGCAGCTCGGGCCGGAGCCGCTGGCGGGCCAGGTGCTCCACCTGTGCGTGCGCCGGCCCGACGGCGGCCTGCGCTACATCGACGTGTGGGAGTCGGAGGAGGCGTGCGCCCGCGCCTTCGACGAACGCATCCACCCGGCCGTCGACGCCGCGTTCGGCGGCACCCGGCCCGGGACGGAGCCCCGCGTCGACCGCCTCGAGGTCATCGACGCGCAGGGGGCGCTGCTGCACGCCGCGGGGAGCTGACGATCACGCCGCCAGGGGCTCCGCCGGGACCGTGGGCCGGGCGGCGGTGCCGCCGTAGACGGCGGTGATCGCCTCGCACCAGGTGGGCGCGGTGAAGCGCGCCCGGAACACCTCCCCCGCGCGGCGGCGCAGCGCCGCCCCGCCGGCGGTGATCGTCGCGATCGCCGCGCGCAGCTCGTCCCCGGTCGGCGACGAGCCGGTCACGACGCCGACGTCGTGCTCGGCGACGTCGTCGGCGGCGCTGTTGCCCGCGACCGCGAGCACCGGCAGGCCCGCGGCGAGCGCCTCGAGGTAGACCGTCGGCAGGCCCTCGAACCAGCGCGACGAGATCACCAGCCCGGCGTACCCGGGCATCGCGGCGCGCAGGGCGGCGTTGTCCAGCCCGCCCAGCAGGCGCACCCCGACCGGGGCGGCCTCCTCGATCGCGCCGCGCAGCTCGCCCTCGCCGACGATGTCGAGCCCGACCCCGGCGGGCCAGGAGCGGACGAGCTCGAGCACGCCCTTCTCCGGGGTGAGCCGGGCGACGAGCAGGAAGCGGTCACCGGCACTCCCGGCCGTCGCGGGAGGCAGGTCGGCCACGAAGTTGGGCACGACGTGCAGGTGCTCGTCGGGGACCCCCGCGTCCGCGTAGGTGCGGCGGGCCCGTTCGGAGAGCACGACGACCTCGTCGGCGCGGGCGAGCAGCGGGTCGCCGACCACGCCGTGGCGTCCCCGCCAGGCCAGCGGCAGCGACGCGACGCGCGAGCCGTGGAAGCAGCCGTGGCGCACCGCGGCCCACCGGTCGCCCGACGGGCACGCCGTGCAGGGAGCGCCGTCGCGGAACAGGTAGCCGTTCGCACACATCGGCCGGAAGTTGTGCAGCGTGGCGACGACGCGGCCGGGCCAGTCCCGCAGCCAGGCGGTGCCGAAGTTCGGGAACAGGTTGTGCACGTGGACCACGTCGGGGCGGAACGCGGCGAGCTCGGCGGTCGGGTCCGGCCCGACGCCCGTCGCCGTGGTCAGGGCCGCCTCGACGGGGTACGACGCGCGGCGCAGGCGCTCGTCGGTGTAGCGGGCGACGAGCGCGACCTCGTGGCCCGCGGCGCGCAGGGCCTCGACCTGGGCGAGGACGACCTGGTTCTCCCCGCTGGGCACACGGCTGGAGTAGAAGCTGTGGACGACGGCGATGCGCATGGTCAGGCCCTTCTCGGGAGGCGCAGGGAGACCGCCCGCAGGGCGTCGACCGCCCGGACGGCGAGGAGCACGGCGGCGGCGTAGATCAGCATCCGGACGCCGGAGCGGAGGTTGTACTGGAGCATCAGGATCGTGAAGACCAGCGGCAGCGCGGTGAGCACCAGCGCGACGCCGCGGCGGCCCGCGTCGAGCAGCACCCCGATGCGGTGGTCGACGACGCCGAGGAACCCCCCGACGACGAACCAGAACCCGACGAGGACGCCCCAGCCGTAGTTGGCGAGCTCGCCGGCGCCGGAGAACGGCGTGTCGAGGTTGATCCGCAGGCTGTCGGAGACGTCGTACCAGCCGATCATCGACCCGGGCAGCGGGTTGACCTGCAGGAAGAAATAGTCCAGCGGCAGCGGGGCGACCTGGAACGCCGTGGCGCCCACCAGCGGGAACGAGATGAGCAGGTTGTCCGCCGCGCCGCCGAGGAGGTCGCCCTGCGCGACGATGTCGGGCAGCGCCGCGGCGTAGGGCAGCAGGCCGTGGGCACCGATGCCGCGGACGTACAGCGGGATCGGCAGCAGCACCAGGGCCGCGACCAGCGCGGCGACCAGGCCGATCCGGGTGGCCCGCGACGGCCGCGCGACGTGCGCGCCCACGGCCATCAGCAGCGGCAGCAGCGCGAGCCGGCGGCTGCCGAGCGCGAAGAACAGGACGAGGTAACCGGCGGCGAGCGTGATCGGCAGCAGCAGCCGCGCGCCCCGCTCCGACCCGAGCACCAGGCCGCAGCCGACGGCGCCGGCGAGCCCGAGCATGGAGATGACGCCGCCGGCCGAGCCCGCGTCGCCGATGAGGTAGGTGCTGCGCTCCACCAGGTCGGGACCCTGGACGGCCACCGTCGCCAGGAGCGGCAGCGCGGAGACCCCGAGCACGACCAGCCGCGTCGCGGGGTCGGCCTCGAAGCCGGCGTCGGGCAGGAGGGTGCGGGACGCGTCCCGCCGGGCCCGGGCGCTGCCCGCTCGGCGCCGGCTCCGCTCCGCTCCGTGTCGCAGCACGGTGAGCGCCACCGCGCCCCCGATCAGCAGCGTCGTCGCCGACACCGCGAGCAGCAGGGCCGTGCGCAGGGTCTCGGCGTCGGTCAGCGCGAGCCGGGCGCTGACGCCGCCGTCGTCGCCGACGCTGCGCCCGAAGGCCGCGCCGAGACCGGCGGTCAGGAGCAGCGCCAGCGCCACGAGCAGCAGCGGCGACACCCAGCCGTCGAGGAAGCGGCGGCGCACGACGACCGCGACGGCCAGCGGCGTCCCGAGCAGCGCGATCCACAGCAGCGCGTCGCCGGCGTGCACGGCCGCGAGCGTCAGCGCGACCGTGGCGACGGCGCCGGCGCCGTACAGCGCGGTGCGGGCAGCGGTCGTCACGACGTCTCCAGGGCGGGCGGCGTGGTGGGCCGCACCGACGAGAGCGCGCCGGTCGCGCGCGTGCGCCACGTGCCCGTGCTCTCCCGGCGGTGCGCGCCGCCGGAGCGCCGCGCCTCGACCACCGGCTGCAGGGTCCGCGGCGGCGCCGTCGCGGCCCGCGGGGCGAGGGGCACGATCCGCCCCGCCGGCGTGGGGGCCGGGGCGCGATGGCCGCCCGTGCCGCCACCACCCGTCCCGGTGGGCGACCGGTAGGACCCGTAGTAGCTCCCGTACCCGTCGCCGCCGCTGCGCGGCACCTGGGTGACGACGGTGCCGACGAGGTGCGCGCCGGCGGTCGCGAGCGTCGCGACGGCCTGGCGCACCGACCCGGTCGAGGTGGCGCCGTGGCGGGCCAGCAGCACCACCGCGTCGCAGCGGTGCGAGAGCACCGCGCCGTCGGTGACCGGCAGCAGCGGCGCCGAGTCGACGATCACCCAGTCGTAGCGAGCGCGCAGCTCGTCGAGCGTGGCGCCGAGGCGTCGGGACTCGAGCAGTTCGCTCGGGTTGGGCGGCACCGGCCCGGCGACGACGACGTCGAGCCGCCCGGCGCGCTGCACGACCTGGCCCACCGGGGTGCCGGTGCCCAGCACGGTGGTGAGCCCCACCGCGGGCTCGAGCCCGAACACGGTGGCCAGGACGGGCCGGCGCAGGTCGGCCTCGAGCAGCAGCACGCGGGCGCCGAGGTCGGCGAGGCTCAGCGCGACGTTCGCCGCGGTCGTGCTCTTGCCCTCGCCGGGCACCGCACTGGTGATCATGACGACGGCCGCGCCGTCCTCGCGGTCGACGGTGACGAAGCCGAGGTTGCTGCGCAGCTTGCGGTAGGCCTCCGATGCGCTCGAGGCCGGCCGCTCGGCCACCGCCAGCGGACGGGCGCCGGCCTGCGGGTCCAGCTCCACCTGGCCGAGGTCCGGGACGCCGGCGAGCTCGGCGAGGGCGGCGGCGCTCGTGACGGTGGTGTCCATGGCCGCCCGGGCCACGGCCACCGCGGCGCCGACCAGCAGGCCGGCGAGCAGGCCGACGACGACGTCGAGGACCGGGCGCGGCGAGACCGGCGTCGCGTCGGGCTGGGCGGGCAGGGCGGTGCGCACCGAGACGACCGGGGTGGCGCTCGGGTCGGTCGTGCCGTCGGCGGCCCGCTCCATCCCCGAGACGACGCCGGACAGGACGTCGCCGTAGGTGGTGGCGATGAGCGCCGCGCGCTCCGGGGAGCGGTCGGTGGCGACGACGAGCAGCAGCGTCGTCTCGGGCTGGTTGGTGATGCTGACCGCGGACGACATCTGCTGCGCCGTCGCACCGCCCCCGACGCGCTGCGCGACCTGCTCGGCGACGCGGTCGCTCGCGAGGATCTCGCGGTAGGACTTCACGCGCTCCTGCGAGAGCAGGCTGCCGTTGTAGGCGTTGGTGGCGTTGTCGGTGCCGGCGCTCGCGACGTAGAGCGTCGCCGTCGACCGGTACTGGTGCGGGCTCAGGACGGCCACGGCGACGCCGGCGAGGACCCCGATGAGGGCGAAGACCACCAGGGTCGACCAGCGCGAACGGATCGCGCGGAGGTGGCTGACGATCACGGGATGTCCTCTCGGGTGGGGGTGGCCGGGGGCGGGCCGCTCACGCGGCCCAGGTCTCGTACAGGCGGACGGCCGCGCCGCCGGGAGCGTGGCGGTAGGACTCCCAGCAGGCGACGGGCGCCGGCAGCGCGGGGACGCGGTCGTCGCGCACCGTCGTGGTGGTGCCGTCGGGCAGGGCGATCTCGGCGCGGTCGCCGGCGAGGGTGACGTCGACCCTCAGCGCGGAGCCGTCGGTCGGCAGCGGCCGGTCGAAGGCGCCGGTGGCGAGCTCGACGAGCTCGTTCTCCACGGCGATCGAGTGGATCCAGCGTCGCGGGGTGACCACGAGGTGCACCGGCGCCTCGATCACGCCCGGCCCGTCCGGCGGCAGCGCGCCGCGCCACGCGGCCAGGCAGAGCGAGCCGTCGTCGGACGTGCCCGGGCCGGGGACGAAGGCGAACCGCGCCCCGACCCGGTGGACCGCGGTGCCGAGGTCCTGGTTGACGTAGGACGCGGCCCGCTGGTCGCCGAGCTCGGCGTCGAGGGCGCCGCCGCGGACCACGGGCCCGCCGACCGGCCCTGCGGCGCGGAGCACGAACGGCACGCCTTCGTCCCCGCGCGCCGGCATCGGGCCGTCGGCGTGGTCGCGCCACACCGTGCGCACCCGCGGCGCCGGCGGCGGGGAGAGCGGCGGGGAGAGCGGGGCCGTGCGCTCGCCGGCGCCCGCGGCCAGCCCGTAGGCGACCGCGCCCCCGGCGAGGAGCACGGCGGCGCCCCCGCCGAGGAAGGCGCGACGCGAGACCGGGGTGCTCACGCCGCCTCCAGCGCGACCGGGGCCGCGACCCGCGGCGTCGCGGCGCGGTGGCCGGCGTCGGCGTGCCGGGCGCGGGGCGAGGCGACGAGCAGGACCAGGTCGACGACCAGCGCCGCGCCGGCCAGCCCCCAGGCCAGGGCGACGACGCCGCCGAGGCCCATGCCCGCGGAGGCGGCGCCGACCAGCACCGTCGACCCCAGCACCTGCAGGCCGAAGAGCGAGCGCGCGCGGTGGAAGCCGCGCAGCTGCGCGTGGAACGGTACGCCGAGCACGTAGAGCGCCGACTGCAGCGCGATCGGGACGACGAGCGCGGCGAAGGCCGTGTACTGCGGGAACAGCAGGCCGAGCAGGACGTCGCGCAGCGGGATGACCGCCAGCACCGCGACGGCCAGGGCGCCCGCGCCGAGGAACGCCAGGCGCCGGGCGTGCCGGGCCGCGTCGACGTCCCGGCGGGCGACCGCGCCCGCGACCAGCGGGGTGACGAGCACGAGCAGCGCGGCCGCGACCGTCGCCGTCGGCTGGAAGACCAGCAGCTGGACCGCCCGCAGACCCGCGGCGTCGGCGGGGGCGAGCAGGATCCCGGCGAGCACGAGCACCGCGTAGATCTCGCACTGGCCCAGCACCGAGGTGAGCACGAACCAGCCCGACAGCGAGCGGGTGCGCCGGGCCCACGCCCGGGGGCAGCAGGGGCGCAGCGAGCCGCCGCCGACCGCCGCCGCGACCAGCAGCCCGGCCAGGGCACCGACGCCCCACGACGTCGCGAGGCCCCCCACGCTGAAACCGGTGCCACTGACACCCGGGACACCGAACGCGAGCAGGCCGAGCACGACGACCTGGGCGCCCGCCCAGGCCCCGTCCGCGGCGAGCGCCCGGCCCGGCGTGCCCTGGCTGAGGAAGACGAACCGCCGCGCGTCCTGCATCAGCGCGACCGGCACCCACGGCGCGAGCCACAGCAGGCCCGACAGGGTGTGGTGGCCGATCGCGCCGCCGGCCAGGCAGACCGCCGAGCCGGCGATCCCGAGCACGAGGGCGGCCCCCGTGGAGGACCGGACGATCGCGGGGCGCTCCGCTGCCGGGACGGTCGGCAGGTAGGCGAGCAGGACCTCGCCGATGACCGCCCGCCCGAGGGCGAGCACGACGGTGACGACCGCGTAGGACACGACGAACGTCGCGAACTCGGTGGGCGCGAGCGCCCAGGACGCGACGAAGGCGGTGAGGAAGTTGGTGCCCGAGGAGAGCAGCTGGTCGGCGACCCCGAGCACCGGCCGGCGGTTCACCTGATGTCCGCGACGGCGCGGTGGAAGAAGGCCAGCTGGGGCGAGAGGCTGCGCTTGGCGACGGCGGGGACGCCCTCGTAGAGCGTGTGCCCCTCGGCCAGCGGGCCCTTGACCACCGAGCCGGCCGACACCACGGCGTTGTCCGGCACGACGGCCCCGGGCAGGAGCACCGAGCTCGTCGAGACCAGCGCGTGGTCGCCGACGATCACGGGCTTCGCGACCTGCTTGAGCCGCACGATGTCGACCGTGTGCGTCATGACCTGGGAGCCGAAGCCCGCGAGTCCCGAGTAGGCGCCGATCTCGACGAGGTCGCAGCAGTCGACCATGTGCAGGCAGCTGATCAGCGCCGCGCGCTTGAGCCGCAGCACCGGCCGGCGCAGGGGCTGCTCCGCGAAGTAGTGCTTGTCGCGGCGCACCGCGTTGACCCACACCAGCGGGCCGATGACCGCCTCCTCGGCGAGGTCGACCTCCTCGCAGCCGCGGATCACCGAGCAGCTGGCGATGGCGGCGTGCGGGCCGAGGACGAGCCGGTCGACGTCGACGAGGCTGCGCCCGATCCGGGCGGTCGAGTGGATGTCGGCGCCGAGCAGGCGGTTGTGCACCCACCGGCGGGCGCCGTGCGGGAGCAGCACCGCGGCGGCGGCCGCGATCAGGCGTGGCTTCCGGCCCCGCAGTCGCATCCGCAGCCTCATGCCGCCACCCCCGCCCCGGCCGCGCCACCGGCGACCATCCACGGCCGCGGGGCCGCGAGGTCCTTGCGGATGGTGAAGCCGAAGATGTTGCCCTGGCGGCGGGCGACGGCGTTCAGGCCGAGGTTCACGGCGCCGACGAGCGCGGCGCGGCCGGAGGCGTCGTCGCCCAGCAGCGAGCGCATGCTGCTGGTCAGGGCGCGATCGGTGCCGATGAGCCACCGGGAGTGGAACTCCACGGGGACGTCGCGGCCCGGGTCGAACGACCGGACGGTCTTGGTGACCTCGCGGCGCGTCCAGCGGTAGACGTGGTTCGGGACGCCCGTGCCGTCGACGCCGCCGGACACCCCGCCGCCGTCGGCGACGGCCTCGAGCTCGTAGGAGTTGGCGAGGCCCAGCCGCGCGGCGACGCGCATGAGCGGCGAGTCCTGGTTCTCGACCGCGACCACCGTCTTGGCCGCGATCCGGTACATCTCGTGCAGCGCCTCGTGCGGGCGGCTGCAGTGGTGCAGACCGGCGTGGCCGATGACGTGGTCGTAGCCGCGGTCCGGGACGTCCATGTGGTGGGCGTCGGCGGTGCGGGCCTCGGGCAGCCGGCTGGACGCCGACGTCGGGGCCAGGTTGGTGAAGGTGCAGCGGGTCAGCCCGAGACGCCGGGTGACGTCGCGGTCGAACTCCCCGGCGAACTGCACGAGGACGCGGTCGTGGCGGTGGATGACCTCGCGGTCCATGAGGTCGGCGAGGATCTGCTCGTAGGTGCCGGCGCCGTTCTCGGCCATGGCGGTGTCCTTCTGCTCCGGGGGGGGTTCTAGCTGGCGAGGGCGGGGCGCTCGAAGCCGAGCACCGGCAGCGGCGTGACGGTTGCGGTCGGCCCCTCGATGGCGACGAGCTCGGCGTCGACCATCACGCGGGCGAGCTCGGGGGTGTACGTGCGCGGCGTCCAACCCAGGACGTCGCGGGCCTTGGTGGCGTCGCCGATGAGGGCGTCGACCTCGCTGGGCCGCAGGTAGCGCTCGTCGAAGCGGACGTGGTCGGTCCAGTCGAGCCCGGCGTGGTCGAAGCAGAGCCGGACGAAGTCGCCGACGGTGTACGCGGTGCCGGTGGCCAGCACGTAGTCGCTCGGGGCGTCCGCCTGCAACATGCGCCACATGCCCTCGACGTACTCGGGCGCGAAGCCCCAGTCGCGGACCGCGTCGAGGTTGCCCAGGTAGAGGTGCTGCTCGAGGCCGGTGGCGATGCGCGCCGCGGCGCGGGCGATCTTGCGGGTCACGAACGTCTCGCCGCGGCGCGGGGACTCGTGGTTGAACAGGATCCCGTTCACCGCGTACATGCCGTAGGCCTCGCGGTAGTTCCGCGCCGCCCAGTAGCCGTAGACCTTCGCCGCGCCGTAGGGCGAGCGCGGGTGGAACGGCGTCGACTCGTCCTGCGGCGGCGGTGTCGCGCCGAACATCTCCGAGCTCGACGCCTGGTAGAAGCGGGTGTCCAGGCCGATCATGCGGATCGCCTCGAGCAGCCGGATCGTGCCCAGCCCCGTGGTGTCGCCGGTGAACTCCGGCTCGTCGAAGCTCACGCGGACGTGCGACTGCGCGCCCAGGTGGTAGACCTCGTCGGGCCGGATGCGCGAGAGCAGCGTGACCAGCCGCGACGAGTCGGTGAGGTCGCCGTAGTGCAGGAACAGGCGGACGCCCTTCTCGTCCGCCTCGTGCGGGTCGACGTAGAGGTGGTCCAGCCGGCCGGTCGAGAACGACGACGAGCGCCGCAGCAGACCGTGCACCTCGTAGCCCTTGGCCAGCAGCAGCTCGGCGAGGTACGAGCCGTCCTGGCCGGTGATGCCGGTGATGAAGGCGGTCTTCACGAGATCTCCTGGGGGGTGAGGGTGAGGACGTCGGCGTCGACGGGCTCGGTGTGCGGGGTGGTGCGCCGCGAGGCCAGGTCCCGCACCCACGCCCCGTAGCGGGCGTGCGCCGCGGCGGCGCCGTAGGTGCGGGTGGCGTAGTGCCGCGCGGAGGCGGCGTGGCGGGCCGCGGCGTCGGGGTCGGCGACGAGCGCGAGCGCGGCGTCGACGAGGGCGGCGGGGTCGCCGGCGGGGACGATCGGGCCGGCGCCGGCGGCGCGGACCTCCCGGGCGGCCGCCGAGAGGTCGTTCGTCGCGGCGAGCACGGGCCGGCCGGCGGCGAAGTAGCTGGTCAGCTTGCTGGGCGCGCACATCTCGGCGACCTCGGGCCGCTCGTGCAGCAGCAGCACGTCGGCGGCCGCGAGGGCGGTGCGGAAGGCGTCGGTGGGCAGCGGGTCGACGACGGTGAACCGCTCGACCCCGCGGGCCGCCGCGACCAGGCGCGCCCGCTGGTTGCCGTCGCCCAGCAGCACGAAGCGCAGCGGCAGGCCGCGCTCGTCGGCGAGCCGGGCGGCGTCGACGACGCCGTCGAGGCCCTGCTTGGCGCCGATGTTGCCGGCGTGCAGCACCACGGCCTCGCCCTGCGGCCAGCCGAGGGCGCGGCGGGCCGCGGTGATCGTGGTCGGGGTGACGTCGGCGGTCGGCTCGTCCTCGAGGTGGGTCCAGTTCCGGATCGTCGTGACGCTCTCGGCCGGCAGGCCCGTGCGCAGCAGCGCGTCGCGCAGGACGTCGTGCACGGCGACGATCCCGTCGGCGCCGGCGAGCAGGCCGTGCTCGAGACGGGCGACCGCGCCCGCGCCCCGGCCGCCGAGCGCGCCGGCCTCGGCCACCGCGGCGCCGTAGAGGTCCTGGACGACGACGCCGACCGGGCAGCCCCGACCCCACGTGCGGGCGACCCAGCGGGCCGCGCCGACGCTCAGCAGCGCCGGGCTGACCGCGATCACGACGTCCGGGCGGGGCCCGCGGACCACCGCCGCGCGGGCGGCGAACACCGCCTCCATCCCGATGCGCGACGCGCCGGTGGGGCGGGCGGGGACGGGGTGCGGGACGCGGGTGACGCGCACCGCGCCGTCGGTCTCGCGGCGGGCCCGGCGGCCGCGGTAGCCGTCCTGCACCCGCCACTGCGGGTAGTGCGGCATCCCGGTGATGACGTGCACGCGGTGGCCGTCGTCGGCCAGCATGCGGGCGAGGCCCGTGGTGTAGGGCGCGATGCCCGTGGTCTCGGGCGCGTGGTTGAGCCCGATGAGCAGGACGTCCAGCGAGGCCGGCACGGGCTCGGCGGACTCGAGCGGAGCAGCGGACACGATCTTCTCCCCCTGGGGTGGACGAGGCGGTTCGGCCGGTCAGTACGCGCCGCGGGCGCCGACGACGGCGGTGACGGTGCGGGCGAGGATCAGCAGGTCGAGTCCGGGCGACCAGTTCTCGACGTAGCGCAGGTCGAGGCGGACGGTGTCCTCCCACGAGAGGTCCGAGCGCCCGCTGACCTGCCAGAGCCCGGTGAGCCCCGGGCGCACGAGCAGGCGGCGTCGGGCGTCCTCGGCGTAGGTGCCGACCTCCTCGGGCAGCGGCGGGCGCGGGCCCACCAGCGACATCGAGCCGCCGAGCACGTTCAGCAGCTGCGGGAGCTCGTCGAGCGACCAGCGCCGCAGCACGCGGCCGATCGGCGTCACGCGCGGGTCGTCGTGGAGCTTGAACAGCGGGCCGGCGCCGTCGTGGTCGCCGGCGGGGCGCAGGCGCTCCGCGCCGACGACCATCGAGCGGAACTTGACCATCGCGAACGGGCGGCCGTCGCGGCCGACGCGGACCTGGCGGTAGAACACGGGCCCGCCGTCCCGGCGGACGAGCAGGGCGACGACGGCGAAGACGGGTGCGAGCACGATTAGCGCGAGCGCGGCGACGACGCGGTCGACCACCGCCTTCGCGGCGTGCGGGCCGCCCCGGAACGACGGCGGCCGCAGGCGCAGCAGCGGCAGCCCGTCGACCGGGGTGACGTGCAGGCGCGGCCCGGCGATCTCCATGAGGCCCGGGTCCACGACGAGGTCGACGTCGAGGCCCTCCAGGCGCCAGGCCAGCTCGTGCAGGCGGCGCGGGGTCCAGCCGGGCGAGGGCGCGACGGCGACGACCTCGGCGCCCGTGCGGCGCACCTCCGATGCGACGGCGTCGAGGTCGCCGACGACGGGCACGCCCGCGATCTCGCTCGTGCGGCCCTCGCCGCCGCCGGTGGCCGTGCAGGCGGCGACGACCGTCCAGCCGTGGCCGGGGACGCGGCGGGTGCGGGCGACGAGGTCGGCGACCGCGGCGGGCGCACCGACGGCGAGCACCGGGGCGGTCCAGCGGCCCCGCCGCCGGGCACGGGCGACGACGGCCCGCAGGGCGAGGCGTCCGAGCGCGGCCGCGACACCGGCGGCGGGCACGACGAGCAGCGCCCAGGCGTGGCCGACCGGGTCGGCGGCGGTGAGCACCAGCGCGAGCAGGGCGACCGCGACGGTCGCCGCCACGGTGCCGCGGGCCAGGCGGGCGAACTCGGCGCCGCCGGTCCCGATGGCCGCGGGGTCCCAGGCCCGGGCGACCGCCAGGCCGCCGAGCTCTGCGACCACGGTCGCGCCGGCGAGGACCAGCGTCGTGGGGGTGGGTCCGGTGAGCGCGAGCGCGGCCGCGCCCACCGCGGCGACCGCGGCGACGTCCAGGGCGACGGCGCGGCACCGCAGCACCGTGCGGTGGCGGCGGACCCCGGTGGGGGCCGACGTGACGCCCGGGGCGACCGTCAGGTGCGGCCGCGCCGCCCCTGCCGGCCGGGATCCCCCGACCTCGACCCTCGCCTCGCTGCTCATCGAGCCCCTCCTCGCTCCGGGTGATCTCCGGACGTGACCTTCTGGAGCTCGCATCGGGCGATCAGGGGAGGGCGCTACAGCCGGTTGCCGTAACTGGTTGCGCACAACGACGTGTAGCTGCGGCCGTTCGGGGTAACAGAGCGGCGACGCGCCGACACGATCCGGCACATCCGCACCGACCAGGGCCGTACCGACGGCGGTGGCCGGTGATCGTGTCGCGGGACGGCCGCTGCTTCACCCGATCCGGTCGTCGGCGCCGCGACGGCGTCATGGCCGCGCCCGGACACGGAGCGTCGTACCGACCGGTAACCAGAGTCGTGATCGTGATCGAGGAAACACCCGGCCGGGTGACCGGGACACGGGGGCGCGCCCGCGCTCGACAGCGGCGGTGCTGCGGACGGAGGGTGCAGGGGTGACGTCTACCGATGCCCCGCCGGACGCGGCGACGCTCGCCGACCGCGTCGAGCAGTTCCTCGCCGAGCACGACCCGGAGACCAGCGAGCCCGCCGAGTTCCTGCGCGCACGCTTCGCCGCGGGCCTGGCGTGGGTCCACTACCCCGCGGGCCTGGGCGGGCTCGGCGCCGCGAACGGTCTGCAGACCGCCGTCGACGCGGCGTTCGCGGAGGCGGGCGCGCCGGAGAACCGGCCACGGCTCAACGTCATCGGGCTCGGCATGGCCGCGCCGACGATCCTGCGCTTCGGCACCGACGCCCAGCACCAGCGGTGGCTGCCGTCGCTCTGGACCGGCGAGGACATCTGGTGCCAGCTGTTCAGCGAGCCCGGCGCCGGCTCGGACCTCGCGGGCCTCGCCACCTCCGCCGTCCGCGACGGGGACGACTGGGTGGTCAACGGCCAGAAGGTGTGGACGTCGATGGCCCACCACGCGCGGTGGGGCATCCTCGTCGCGCGCACCGACCCCCAGGCACCGAAGCACCGCGGGCTGTCCTACTTCGTGGTCGACATGCACGCCCCCGGCGTCGAGGTGCGCGGGCTGCGCCAGATCACCGGCGAGGCCGAGTTCAACGAGGTCTTCCTGACCGACGTGCGCATCCCCGACGACCAGCGCCTCGGCGAGGTCGGCCAGGGCTGGGCGGTCGCGCAGTACACGCTGATGAACGAGCGGGTCGCCATCGGCGGCGGGACGGTGCCGCGCGAGAGCGGCGCGGTCGGCCCGCTGGCGACGCGGTGGCGGGAGCACCCCGAGGCGCACACCCCGGGCCTGCACGACCGGATGCTGCGGCTGTGGGTGCAGACCGAGGCGGCGCGCCTGACCGCCGAGCGCCTCGGGCAGCAGCAGGCCGCCGGCCAGCCCGGCCCCGAGGGGTCCGGCGTGAAGATCACCTACGCGCGCCTCAACCAGGAGTGCAGCTCGCTCGAGCTCGAGCTGCGCGGCGAGGACGGCCTGCGCTACCCCGACTACAGCGAGCGCCGCCCCGAGGTCGAGGACTACGCGAGCCGCGACGCGCAGTGGCGCTACCTGCGGTTCCGCGCCAACTCGATCGAGGGCGGTACCTCGGAGATCCTCCGCAACGTCGTCGCCGAGCGCGTGCTCGGCCTGCCCGCCGAGGCCCGCGCCGACAAGGACGTGCCGTGGAAGGACCTGCCCCGATGACCGTGACCACTCCCGAGACCGGCGACCTCCTCTACTCCGACGTCGAGGAGGACCTGCGCGCCAGCGTCCGCGCGCTGGTCGAGAAGCAGGCCCCGTGGGACGCGGTGCTCCGGCGCACGGACACCGACGACTCCGTCGACACCGAGCTCTGGGCGCGGCTCACCCGGGAGATCGGCGTCGCCGGGCTCGCCGTGCCCGAGGAGCGCGGCGGCGCCGGGGCGTCGTGGCGCGAGGCCGCCGTCGTCGCCGAGGAGCTCGGCCGCGCGGTCGCCCCGGTGCCGTTCCTCGGCACCGTCGTCGCCACCGCCGTGCTGCTGGGCACCGGGGAGGACGAGCTGCTCGCCGCGGTCGCGGCCGGCGAGCGCACCGCCGTCCTCGCCGTCGGCGCCACCCGCGGCGCCGGGCGCCCGCTGCCCGTGACCGTCGAGCGCCAGGGCGCGGGCGACCTCCTGGCGGGCGCCGTCACCGCCGTGGTCGACGCCGTGACCGCCGACGTGCTGCTGGTCCCCGTCGAGGGCGGGATCGCGGTCGTCGAGGCCGACGGGGACGGCGTCACGCGCACCACCGTCGAGTCCTTCGACATGACCCGCCGGCTCACCGACATCGCGTTCGACGGCGCGCCTGCGCGGGTGGTGACCGGCGGCGACACGGGCAAGGCCCTCCGGGTCGGGGCGGCGATCCTGGCCTCGGAGCAGCTCGGCCTGGCCGAGCGATGCCTCGCCGACACCGTCGCCTACCTGCGCGAGCGCCACCAGTTCGGTCGCCAGCTGGCCTCCTACCAGGCGCTCAAGCACCGGCTGGCCGACCTGTGGGTGGCGATCACGCAGGCCCGCGCGACGGCCCGCTACGCGGCGCGCTGCGCGGCCGACGACACCGCGGACCTGCCGGTGGCGGCGGCCGTCGCGGCGGCCCACGGCGCCGACGTCGCCCTGCTCGCGGCCGAGGAGGCGCTGCAGCTGCACGGCGGCATCGGGTTCACGTGGGAGCACCCGGCGCACCTGTTCCTCAAGCGCGCCCGCGCCGACGCGCTGCTGCTGGGGTCGGCCGACCACCACCGCAGCGTGCTGGCCGACCTGGTCGACCTGCCGGCCTGAGCCGCGTCGGGAGTGGGGCCTACGGTGCGCCGGTGGCCCCGCTTCTGACGACCGACGACCTCGACGCCCTCGGCGCCGACGCCCTCGCGGTGCGCGACCCCCGGCCGATCGCGCGCCGCATCGTCGCCGCGGTCGACGAGGGCGGGCTCGCGGACCCCGAGGACGCGGGCTACGCCCTGAGCCTCGCGGGCGACCTCGTCGAGCGCGCCGGCGACCACGACGAGGCGCTCGCGCTGTCGGCCCGCTCGGTCGAGGCCGGCGCCGGGACCGACGACGCCACCTGGCTGCACGCGATGCACGCCGACCGCCTGCTGCGGGCCGGGCGCGAGGACGAGGGCCTGGCCGCCCTGACGACGCTGCGCCCGGCCCTGCACCGCGACGCCGCGGCCGTGCTGCCCATCACCGACGCGCTGCGGGAGAACGGGCACGCCGAGCTGGCCGAGCAGTGGCTCACCGCCGCCCTGCTCACCGCGGTCGAGCGCGAGGAGCGCCTGCCCGAGGGCTCGGAGGAGCAGCTCGACGCCGGGGACGTCGTCGACGAGCTGATGGTGTACCGACGGCACGTCCGCGCCGACCTCGGCCGCGAGCCCGACGAGTACGACCGGCTCGCCGAGGAGGCGGACGCGGCCCCGGACCTGGTGTTCTTCCCGCAGGCGGAGCTCGCGCGGCTCCTCGACGCGCAGCCGGAGGCGGCCGGCGAGTACGGCGCCGACTGGGACGCCCACCGCGCGCTGGTGGAGCGCGAGCTGCAGGAGGCCGCGGCCGAGGGCGAGGTGCTCGAGGTCGAGGTGGCGACCCCGGCGCTCGTGACGGCGATGATCGACGACAGCCCCACGTCTCCGGCAGCCGACCCGGTCGGCGAGCTGCTCGCCTGGCCGCCCGGGCGCAACGACCCGTGCTGGTGCGGCTCGGGCGCCAAGTACAAGAAGTGCTGCCTGCCCCGCGCCCGCGAGCAGGCACCCGCGCCCGCGCCCGCGCCCGCCCCGCCACCCGTCCCCGCGCCCGACCCCGCACCGGCGCCGGCCTCCAGCGAGCGCGTCATCAAGCGCGGCGCCGGCTCCCGCGGCCGCGCACGCTGACGGGCGGGGTGATCAGCCCCGGGCCAGCCGCGGCAGGATCGCCGAGGCGATGGTGATCATCGCCGCGGCCGCCACGGCGAGCACGAGGAAGTCGAGGCCCAGCCGGGCCGGGGTGCCGATGAGCAGGCCGCGCAGGGCGTCGACCTCGTAGCTCAGCGGGTTCACGTACGTGATCCACTGCAGCCAGGTGGGCATGATCGCCACCGGGTAGAGCGCGTTCGACGCGAAGAACAGCGGCATGGTGATGGCCTGCCCGATGCCCATCAGCCGGTCGCGCTTGAGCACGAGGCCCGCGAGCGTGATCGAGAAGCAGCAGAAGAAGGCCGACCCGAGCACGACCGCGGCCGCCGCCCCCAGCAGCTTGAGCGGGTTCGCCGTCATCCCGACGCCCAGCAGCAGGGCGATGACGACCACCACCAGCGCCTGCACCAGCGCCCGCAGCCCCGCCGCGAACGCCTTCGACGCCACGAGTGCGCTCCGCGGCGTGGGCGTGACCAGCAGCTTCGCGAGCACCCCGGCGTCGCGCTCCCAGATGACCTGGATGCCGTAGAAGATCGCGATGAACAGCGCGGACTGCGCGAGGATCCCGGGCGCGAGGAAGTCCAGGTAGGGCGTCGACCCGGTCGGGATCGCGTGGATGCGGCTGAACGTCGTCCCGAACACCACCAGCCACAGCGCGGGCTGCACGGTGCGGGTGACGAGCTCGGTGCGGTCGTGGCGCAGCTTCTGCAGCTCGACCAGGCACATCGCCCCGATCCGCCGGGCCAGCAGGGCCAGCTCGGCGAGCGGGGAGGTGCGCTCAGCCGACGCGTCGGGCGGTGCGGCGGGCAGCACGGACATCGCGCAGGGTCCCTTCCTCGGTGGCGCTCCCGGGCGTGAGCGTGTCGCCGGTGTGGTGGCGGAAGACGTCGTCGAGGGTCGCCTCGGCACCGAGGGCGGCGGTGAGCTCGGCCGGCGTGCCCTCGGCGCGCTTGCGCCCGCGGTGCAGCAGCGCCACGCGGTCGCAGTGCAGCTCGGCCTCCTCCATCGCGTGGGTGGTGACGAGCACCGTCATGCCGGTCTCGGCGCGCACCTCGTGGATGCGGTCCCACACCCCGGCGCGGGCGACGGGGTCGAGGCCGACGGTCGGCTCGTCGAGCACGAGCACCCGCGGGGCGCTGACCAGCGCCTGGGCCAGCTCGAGGCGCCGGACCATGCCGCCCGAGAACGTCGACACGGTGCGGTCGGCCGCCTCGGTGAGGCCCATCGCCGCGAGCACGCCCGCGACGGCGTCGGCCCGTCCGCGGCGGGGGACGTCGAAGAGCCGCGCGAAGAGCGCGACGTTCTCCCGGCCGGTGAGCGAGGCGTCGGCGGAGAGCTGCTGGGGGACGTAGCCCAGGAGCCGCCGCACCTGCCGCTGGTGGCGGGCGACGTCGAGCCCCGCCACCTCGACGGTGCCCGGCGGGGCGGGCAGCAGCGTGGTGATGACGCGGATGGTCGTCGTCTTGCCCGCCCCGTTGGGCCCGAGCAGGCCGAAGACCTCCCCGGGCGCGAGGGCGAGGTCCAGCCCGTCCACCGCGACGTGGTCGCCGAACGCGTAGCGCAGCCCCCGCGTGACGACGGGTGTCACCTCGGCCATGTCCTCATCGTCGTCCCGCGTCCCGGCGCCCGCGAGCGCACCTTTCCTCGCAGGCCGGGTGATGGACGCCGAACGGGCGCGAGACGGTCACGCCGCGGCCGCCGATCCGGGGGCCTCCAGGCGGCCGGCGAGCCACGGGAGGGCGTCGGCGAAGGCCGAGGACGCGAACGGCCAGCTGTGCCGGCCGGGCCGGGTGTCGACGGTGCACGCGATCCCCCTCGTCCGTGCCTGCGCGCAGAGGGCCCGGGCCTCGGGCAGCTCCTGGCCGGTCGCGCCGCCCCCGCCCCGCCCGCCCAGGCCCGCCGCCGGGTCGGCGGCCGGAGGCGCGCCGGGGCGGGCGGGGCCGTGCCGGGTCGGGCCGTCGGACGAGTCGACGAACCGGCCGGCGGTGTCGGCGTAGGGCGCATGGCCGGCGAGCACGGTGGCCGGGTCGAACCGTGCCCATGCCGCGGCGTCGCCGCCGTAGAGCCGGTCGATCGTCTGGTCCCTCGTCCCCACCTCGGGCCCGGCGTCGCCGGCGATGTCGACGAAGCTGTCGACGAGCTCCGGGTGCATCACCGCGAGGTCCACGGCGCACGTCCCGCCCATCGACCAGCCCACGACCCCCCACTGCCGGGGGTCGCTCGACGCCCCGAACCGCTGCTCGACGAAGGGCACGACGTCCCTCGTGAGGTGGTCGGCCGCCGCGCCGCGCGGCCCGTCGACGCACTCGGTGTCGTTGTTGAACGTCCCGCCGGCGTCGACGAACACCAGGATCGGCGCGACGCCGCCGTGCGCGGCGGCGTACCCGTCGGCGACCGGGATCGCGTCGCCGATCCGCGCCCAGTCGGCGGGGGTGTTGAACTCGCCGCCGATCATCACGACCACCGGTAACGGTGTCGTGCCGGTGAACCACGCGGGCGGCAGCCAGACGTCCTCGTCGCGGTGGGGGAACCCGCTGGCCGCCGACGGGATGCTGACCTCGACCAGGTGCCCGGTGGCCTGCGGGTGCCCGCGCAGCGCGGCGAGCTGCCCGGGCGCGACCTGGTCGGGCAGCGGCCCGGCCGTGGCCGCGCTCCAGCCCTGGGCCACCGTCGGGACGTAGCCCACCCACTGGTTGAGCACCACCCCGACGGCGAGCAGGCAGAGCGGCACGGCGAGCACCGCGAGCGTCCGGCGCCACCAGCGCGCGCCCGGCCAGCCCGCGACGACGAGCACGGCCGCGGCGACCGTCAGCCCGACCCACACCCACAGCAGGAGCGGCGCCGGGTCGGAGGCGAGGCCGCTGTCCCGGAAGGACCACCAGGCCGCGACGGCGCCCGCGGCCCCGAGGGCGAGCACGACCGGCAGGCGCCGGCGCCGGAACGGGGCGGTGCGCCACCCGACCGCGAGCAGCAGCACCAGCAGCACGAGCGCCTGCACGGTCCAGGGGAGCCAGCCGGACAGCAGCGACGGGCTGTGGGAGTACGCACGGGGCGGCACGGCACCACGGTGGCCCGTGGCCTGCTGCGCACCGTGTGTGCTCGCGGCCCCACCGGCTGTGCGGGAGCTGTGAGTCCGCCGACCGGCACGGCACACTCGAGCGGTGGCCGATCGGAGCGTGGTGCGCTGGCTCGTCCGCCGCGACCCCGGCCTCGGCGCGACCCACCGCGCGCTGCGCGTCGCCGTCGTCGCCACCGCCGCGTTCATGCTCTGCCGCTACGCCCTCGGCAGCACCACGGCCGCGACGTACGCGGCCTTCGGCGCGATCGGGTTCGGCGTGCTCTCCCAGGTGGTCGGCACGGGACGGCAGCGCACGCGGACCCTCGTCGCCTGCTTCCTCTCCGGCTCGGTGCTGATCACGGCGGGGACGCTGCTGGCCGGCAGCACCGCCGCGGCGACGGTCGGGATGCTCGTCGTCGGGGTCGTGGTGGCCTTCCTGCCGATCGGCGGGCCGCGCCCGGCCGGGGTCGCCAACGGGCTGCAGCTGCTCTACATCCTCCCGTCGTTCCCGCCGTTCGCCCCCGAGACGCTGGGCATGCGCGTGCTCGGCCTGGCGGTCGGGATGGGCTTCCTCGCGCTCGCCGACCGCGTGCTGTGGCCGCCGCGCCCGGTCGCGAGCTACGCGTGCCGCGCCGCCGGCGCGGCACGGGCGCTGGCCGACCTGCTCGACGCCCTGACCACGGCCACCCGCGCCGGCGCCACCTCCGGCGACGGGCTCGCCGGCGCGCGGACGGCCGCCGCGCACGCCGGCGGGCGGTTGAAGCTGCAGGTCACACCGTGGGAGGTGCGGCCGACCGGCCCGGCGCGCGGCGACCGGGGGCGCGCGCACCTGGGCCCCGCGATGCGCTCGGTGCAGGGCCGCGTCGAGGCCCTGCTCGCGACCTGCACCCCCGCGGACGGCATCCTCGCCGACGCGGTCGAGGCAGGGATCGCCGCCGCGGGCGGGCTGCGCCGCACCGCCGACGCGCTGCGCCACGGCGCGGCCCGGGACGCGCTGCCGGCGGCCGTCGCGGAGCTCGACGCCGCCCGCGTCGCCTACACCGACAAGCGGCTCGTGGCCGTCACCACCCTCGAGGGCGCCGATGCCGTCGCGCACGCCCGGTGGGCGGTGGCCGTGACGCAGGTGCTCTCCTCGGCGCGGGTCGCCGTGCAGGCCGCCGTCATCGTCACCGACCCCCACCGGCGCACCCCCCAGGACATCGGCTGGTGGGCGGGTGCGCCCACCGGCCTGCTGTGGTGGCGGCGGATCCGGGCGCACCTGTCGCCGCGCTCGGTCTACCTCCAGAACGCCGTGCGGCTCGGGGTCGGGCTCGCGCTCGCGCGGCTGGTGGCCGGCGAGCTCGACCTCTCCCACGGGCTGTGGGTACTGCTCGCGACACTGACGCTCATGCGGACGTCGGTGACGTCCACGCGCGCCACGCTCCTGCCCGCGATCGTCGGCACGACGGCCGGCGCCGTCGTCGCCGCCGGGCTGCTGGAGGTGGTCGGGCAGCACACGCTGGTGTACGCGCTGCTCTTCCCCGTGCTCTGCGTCGCCGCCGTCCTCGCCGGCCAGCTGATCGGCATGATCGCCGCGCAGGCGTGCTTCACCGTCCTGGTGGCGGCGCTGTTCGCGCAGCTCGCGCCGGCCGGCCCGTCCCTCGCCGGGGTGCGGCTGCTCGACGTCCTGGTGGGCGCCGTCGTCGGGATCGCGGTGGGCGCGGCCGTGTGGCCCGCGGGCGGGCACGGGGAGCTGCGGCGCGCCGCCGCCCGCTCGCTGCGGGCCCTCGCCGACCTCGTCCGCGCGACCGCGGCGTGGATCGCGGGCACCGGCAGCCGCGACGACCTCGCCGCGCACCTGTGGACCAGCGACCACGTGCTGCTCTTCTTCGAGGCCGACTTCCTGCAGTACCGCGCCGAGCGCCGCCGGCGCCACGAGGACGACGTCGACTGGTTCACCGTGCTGGCCGTCGTGCACCGCACGATGCGCACCACGCGCGCCGCCCTCGACGAGCCCGCGGCGCGCGAGCTGGGCGCGATCCCCTGGCCGGCGCTCACCGCTCAGCTCGACCGCGACGCGCGCGACCTCGCCGAGGGCTACGCGGCCGTCGCCCGGTGCCTCTCGGAGGGCCGCACACCGCACGTGGTGCTCGGCGTGCCCGCGGACTTCGTCGACCGGGCGCTGCGCGCGATCGCCGAGGTCCCCGGGCGCCACGAGCACCCGCGCGCCGTCCTGCGGCTCGTCGACGCGTGGGGCCGGCTGGGCTGGGCGGCCGAGGACCTCGCGGCGCTCGGTGTCGTGCTCGCCCCGGTGGCGGTGCCCCGCGGACGCGCCTGGGCGGGGCACCCGGCGGCGCGCCGGCGCCAGCCGGCCTGAGCCCCGCCCGTCCCGCGGCTCAGCCGGTCCCGCGCTCCCCCGCCGCCGCGCGGTCGTCCTCGCTCTCGAGGCGGGCGCGGCGCTGCTGCTCGCGCGTGCTGTAGGCGGCGGCGCGGACGTCCTCGGGCGCGGTGAGGCCCGACCCGAGCGCGCCGGCGACGATGCCCATCGACGTCGCCATCGACGCCACCGCCAGGTACGCCGCCGGCCCGGCCGGGTGGCCGAGCGTCGCCGCCAGCGTCACCGGCGGGATCACCACGGCCGCGGCGGCCCCGGTGAGCACGAGGAGCAGGGCGTAGCAGCACACGACGCCGAGGACGATCGTCGCCGTCGTGGCCGCGTTGTAGAGGTGGACCTCGGCCCGCAGACGGCGCGAGCGCGGGCGCTCCCACAGGTGGTTGTCGGCGATCAGCCACGTGCTCATCGCCGCCACCGCGAGCACGGCGATGAGCAGCAGCCGCGGCGTGCCGGCCTCGCCGGCCAGCGACCAGATGTTCGAGTAGAAGATCCCGAACGCGGCACCGGCCGCCGCGGCGGCGAGCGCCGTCGAGAGGCTGGGCACGAGGCGCCACGGCCGGTTGCTGCGCACCATCCCGGCGAGCAGGCGCAGGCGCCCGCGGGCGCCGGTCAGCGCGAGGTGGCTGTCGATCCCCTCGTGCTCCGAGGCGATGCGGCAGATCGGCGGGGCGAGCACCCCGCGACGCGGCCCGGCGGCCGGGGCCTCCCCCGGCTCGGCGAGCCCGTGCGCGAGGAGGTCGACGACGGCGGCGCGCAGTCGCCGGCGCAGGGCGAGGGCGCCGAGGGCGGGCACCGAGACGAGCCCGACGCCGTCGTCGGACCCGAAGTCGGACACCAGCGGCTCGGTGCCGGCCCGGCGAGGCAGGTCGGTGACGATGACGACGACGTCCCAGCCGTGCTCGCGCTGCTGCTCGCAGCCCGTCCGCAGCATCGGCATGAGGCCCTCGGCGTCGAGGCCGACCGGGCCCTCGGCGGTCTCGACCCGCCACGTGCGGCCGGGCAGCCGTGGCGAGGAGCTCGGGGAGGTCGCTCGCCACCTGCTCCGCGAGCTTGGTGGGGAGCCCGGGGTCGGCGAGCAGGCCGACCGTGCGGACGTTCTCGGGGGTCTGGATGTCGGAGCCCTCGTGCTGTCGAGGGACCGTGGAGGTCATGCGGGGCAGCTCCTGCCGGGTACAGCGGAGAGCGCGCACGACGGCGAGCCCGCGGGTCACGCGGGTGGGGCCTCGGCCGTCGGGTCGTTCTCGGGGTGGTGATGACGTCCCGCCACCATCTCGACGGGCCGAGGGGGACGCTGGAGGTCCCGGTCTCGGGGCGGGGCGTGCCCGCCACGGACGACGTTCACACGTCGGCACCGACCGGTGCGGGATGTCGTCCGCCGGGTCGTGGGTGCTGCTGGGGGTCGAT